>CAYLHN010000089.1:0-7955 GCA_964383455.1 uncultured Muribaculaceae bacterium
CCTCACCCCAGCCCTCTCCCGCAGGTAGAGGGAGCAGTTCACAGTTCACAGTTCACTATGGATTGCCGCGAAAATCAGAGATTTTCTCGCAATGACGTGACTTTTCAACCGTTCAACCATTCAACCATTCAACGTGTAAAAGCATACGCTTTTACACTAGCCGAAACATTAATTGTAATCGGTATTATTGGCGTGGTTGCAGCATTAACTTTGCCAAACTTAAACCATGCAACAGGTGATAAAGAAAAAGTAACCAGAGTTAAAAAAATATACTCATCATTAACCGATGCTTTTGACAGAGCACAAGTTATTTATGGTAATGCGGATGAGTGGTTTAAAGATATTGATGGTGACGATGAAGCGTGTTCTGAACGTTTTGCAAAACGTGTAACAGAATTTATGAAAGTATCAAAAGATTGCGGATTTGATGAAGGTTGTTTTTCTACTGCACCTTATCTGTATTTTGATGGTAGTGTAATTGCTGATAATCTTTTATCTTTCAAACAAGATGGCATACCTGAATATATGGTAATGCTATCTGATGGAACTTCTATTGGTTTTCATAAGTTTTGGAACGATCAACTTCAAATTAATGTAGACATTGATGGACCAAATAAAGGTAAAAATATGTGGGGAAGTGATTTATTTCATTTTTCGATAGGATTACATGAACGTTCCATATCACCATATCTACAATTAGTTCCTGAATGTAATTGTGGCGGGGGAGATACTAAAAATCATGAATTTAGTTTAGATGACACTTCGGGATACGACATTACAAAATGGGTTATTGAATTTGGTAACTTAGATTATTTAAAATGTCCTGAAGATTTAAACTGGGATACAAAAACTTCTTGTAAGTAATAATTATAAACATAAACCTATACTAATTCATATTTTAGGTCTTGCAGTATGTAGCGTGCATTTTAATGCACAGAAAATAATCAATAAACAGTAAGTCAAGTATTAATGACTTACTGTTTTATTTAAGTTTAGTTTAATTAACAAAATATTTTTATAAAACAACACTTGACAACTGTAAGGATATAGGTTACAATAATAATATGATTAAATCATTTAAACATAAAGGCTTGGAATCTTTTTTTAAAACAGGTTCAACAAAAGGTATTCAAGCCATACACAAGTATAAAATACAAGAAATTTTGACTGTATTAAATATTATGGAAGATTTAACTCCATTAAGCTTGCCATCATATAAATTGCATAAATTAAAAGGTGAAATGAAAGATTTATGGTCAGTTACAGTTCAAGCAAATTGGAGAATAATTTTCAAATATGATGAAAAAACATCGGATGTTTATATTGTTGATTACCAAGATTATCATTAAATAAAAAAGAAAGGCTAAAATTATGGAAATGTACAATCCTTTGCATCCGGGTGAATTATTAAAAAATACATATTTACCGGAATATAATTTATCAGTTACTGCATTTGCTTTAAAAATAGGAGTATCAAGAAATACTGCGTCAGAAATAGTTAATTGCAGAAGCGGAATAAGCGCAGAAATGGCATTAAAACTCGAAAAAGCTTTTAAAGTTTCTGCAAAATTTTGGATTGATTTACAAACACAATATGACCTATGGCAAGCAAGACAAAGGGTAAATTTGGATAATGTAGAAGTTATTGCTATGTAAAAAGTGTAAAAAGGCGGATTGGTGAAACCAATCCGCCTATAAAGTATTGCTAAAGATAGAGGTATTTTTCCAATCTGAAATATCAAGAAATATAACAAATGTAAAGAATTGTAAACATGAATTTAAAATGGCTGAAACTCAGTTATAATGCCCTATATGATATGATATGATATGATATGAGGGATACTATAAAGTTTTAAAAAAAACATACCGATATACATTTTGTAAGCAGTTATAAATTATGAAAGGTTAAACAGGGTGTGCGTATGGGTATTAATTTTAACAATAACAAAAACAATCAATTTAGTTTAAATACAAGCAAATTAAATCAATCAAAAGCATTAAATAATTCAAATAAAATTGCAAATGCAAAAGCTGCAAATGCAGCAAACAGTGCTAATACATTGAATTCAGCAACATTAAAATCAAATCAAGGTTTAAAATTGGATTCAAATAATTTCGGAAAGACTGATGTAATACCTGCAAATGATAATCCGCCTGTTGCAAAAGCTGAAGGTGAAAAATCAGGCGGAAGTGAGAAAAAATCTTGGTGGGAAAGATTTAAAGAGGGTTTTAAAAAAGTAGAAGATGAGAAAAAAGAATTTACTCAAAACGCAAATGGTCTTCCATATGGTGCAGGAAGTATGGGTGCTGCAGGCGTTTTAGGCGAAGCCGTTATAAATGGTATTATTTATGCTTCAACAGGAAACAGTTCATTTACCTCAAATTAATAAAAGTAATCAAACAACATCGTTTTAATGTAAAAATAATAATCAGTAACATAAGTCAGCATTGCCTGACTTATTGTTTATATAATTTATATTTTACAATATAATATACTTCAACAACAGAAATACTTGTTATACCTGCATTTTATAAAAATATGTCATAATTGACAAAATAAATGTTTAAAAAATTAATTTCGTTTGAATATAATTATCAAAATTTATTAAAGGAATATTCTCACCATTTTTAACTTTAGATAAAATTTTAAAATGCTCTCTTATTATTGATTTTCTTTGTGGTAATTCTTTAAAAGAATAACCATTTATTAATGCTATGTCATCAAATAGTAATATTAATAATTTATCATCTTTAAAATAATTTAAATCTATATTATATATTAATTCCAGAATTTCTTTGACAGATAATTTTCTAAATTTATTTACTTTTTCCAATAAACCATAATTTATTAATATATTACAATTTAGAATTTTTTCAAAATAAAGTAAACTTTCAATATATTTTTGTCTGTCAAACAAAAATTTTTTGTAGAAATTCTGTAGAATTTGTTATTACTTGTACATAAAAGAAATTTTTTCTAATCTTTTTATTTTTCAAAAAAATTTTATTTGCAAATAAATTTAAAATTTCACTTATGTACATTTTATTTATAGAATTTTCTAATTTTTCATCGTTAGATTTTGATGATAAAAAAATTTTAGTAAAAGTTTTATCTTTTTCATTTCTATGTTTTTCTATTTCTTTAATATATCTGTAAACGATAGAATAAGCACTGTCTCCGTGTGCTTGTATGTATTTTTTATATAACAAATTTTTCAAACATTTTTCAATATTAATAAGTCTTTTATAAAAGATAGAAAATTCTGTAAGTGAATAATCAAACATAGCTGAAAATCCTTCTATATATTTGTTTTGCACCATTCTAAAATCTTGACAAAACTTCAAAAATATGTTATCATAAATATATAAGTTATCCAAATATCGCGTTAGCGAAAATGAATTTCGGGTTGGCGAATGCCAGAGGTGCCCTTTTCGGTTGGATAACTTTTTTGTTGCAAGAAAATTTTTTTCAAAAATAAAATAATAGCGGGTTGGTTTTACCAACCCGCTATTATTTTAAAAAGATTAACCTTCGACTACAGAAATACTTGTTATACCTGAATTTCTGGCATCGTCCATTAATTTTACTACTGCGCCGTGAGTCGATTCAGGCTGCGATTGGATTAACAATCCGTCAGGTTTTTCAACAGCGCTTTTTTTCAAAACTTCAGGTAATTCTTCCAAAGATACTTCTTTATCATCAATATAATACTTGTCATCGTTTGTAACAAGAACGTTCAATAATTTAGTATCTTTTTTAAGATTTTCTTGTTTAACAATTTCCGGAACTGTTAAATTAAGTCCCTGGTTGTCCAATAATGGTGCAATAACCATCATAATGATTAACAGTACTAAAAAGATATCTGTTAGCGGAGTTATATTAATTTCGTTAAAACCTTCACGTTTATCTGCCATAATTATTCATCCCAATCTTCATCCTGCGGTATCGCTTGAACTCTGTCTCTTGATACCGATTCTGTTGTAGTATCATCTATAGAATTACTTTTTAATTCGTTTTGTTCTTTTTTGCTTAACGGTTCCCCTGCTACAATAAGTTTTTCATATCCTGCTTCCTGTGCAGCGTCCATTATCTTTAAAACAACTGCGTTTTTAGCATTTGTATCTGCTTTTACAACAACTTCTTTCTTTTCCAAAGAATCTTTTATTGCATTTAGTTCAGAGGTTAAAGCATCTGCGGCAATTTGTTTACCGTTTATAAATAATAAACCTTCTTTTGTAACAGAAACAGTACAATTTTTCTGCTCAATAGATATACCGCTATTGATTTCAGGTATGTTAATATCATTATCCATTGACTGGAATGTCGGAGCAACAACCATCATAATGATTAACAATACCAAAAAGATATCTGTTAACGGAGTTATATTAATTTCGGTAAACAGGGCGTCTTTACCCTTATTTGTTTTCATTGCCATTTTTAATCAATTCCTTATAAAGCAATATTAGAAGCAGATTGAACTGTGGTTTCTTCAGTTGAATCAGTAAAACTTAAGAATAACAATTTAATTAAGTTAAAATCATCTTCAAATCTTTTAACAACAGATTGGAAGTAGTTGTATAAAATAACTGCAACAATCGCAACACCAAGACCGAAAGCAGTAGCTATAAGTGCTGAACCGATACCCATTGCAACTGCTGCAGATTGGTTACCTTGTGTTGCCAAATCTTGGAATGTATACAGAATTCTTACAACTGTACCAAACAAACCTAAGAATGGACAAACACCGCCAATTGTACCAAGAATTGGTAAGTGAGCTTCAAGTTTTCTTGTTGCTAATGTTGATGCAATATCAAAAGAACGGGAAAATCCGGCTTTTTGTTCAGAGAAAATTCTAACAGCTTCTTCTGTAACTTCACCTACAACACCTCCCATTTGAACGGAAATATTTGTTGCACTTTCTAAGTTATTATTTGCAAGTTCTTTTTGCAAGTGAGGAATAAATTTAACAATATCCCTTTTGTTTTCTTTGTAAAAAGAAAATCTGTTAAGTGCTACGGCCACAACCAAAATTGAACAAATCAAAATTGGTGTTAAAACCGGCCAGTCAAGTTGAATTGAATGTAAAAGTAATTCCATGTTTTTTGTCCTTTATATTATGTACTAACTATTTTTAAATTATCTGTAGCTTCCGCCAAATACGTTGTAATCAAATGTAAATTGAATATCTACGCTTTGACCTTGGAAATTTGCAGGTAAAGGTCTAAACGGAGCAGTCAAGTGAACTGCGTTTATCGCTGCTTTATCTGCTGCAGGAAGTCCTGATGATTTTGATACTGTGCAAGAAAGTAATCTTCCGTCTCTTGCAATTTTGAATAACAATACTACACGTTTGCTTTCATTACCTTTTGGAGGATCCCAATTCATTTTTATACGACGTTGTAAATCCCTCATATAAGGTCCGAAATCAGGTGCTGCAATAGCATCTATACCGGGTTTGCCGTTAGGGTTTCCGGGGCCCGGATTACCGTAGTTGCCTGAGCCGCCTCTACTTCCTGTTGCACCGCTTGAACCTGAACTTGAACCGGAGCTTGTACCTGAACCTGATGATTTATAAGTTGGTGCAAGTGAAGGTGTTGGAGCGTATCCGCCGCCTACAGATTTTTGTGACGAACCACTTCCACCGACAGGGCCTGTTGAAAGACTTCCTTTGTTTGCACTTGGAGGTACAGGAACATTAAAATTAGATTTTGGCGTTGTTGTAACTTTTGGTGCTGCAGGAGCTGTTGTTTTCGGCTTAACACTTGGCGGAGCCGGTTTCGGCGCTGTAGTTGTTTTTGCAGGCTGAGGTGACGCTTTTGGTGCTGTCGTTGTTTTTTGTACAGGTTTTGGTGTTGGTTTTGTTGTTTGTTTTGCAGGAGCCTTTTGAGCTGCAGGTGCAGCTTTCTTAGGCTGTTGTGTTTTTGCAGGCTTAGGTGAAGGCATAGATACCTTTCTTGTAGGGTCGTGTTTACCGCCTGCTCTTGAATTCCTGTCCGATCTGTACGGAGTATTTTTATTTATCGGAGTTGCTTCTCTTTCAACCAAAACAAACTCAATATCTTTCATTTTTGGTTCGGGTCTTTTTACCATTAAAAGGTCTATGCCCAAAAGCATTAAAGCAAAAGTAATCAACCAAATGACAGATACTACTGCAGGGTGTAATATGGTTGAAAGCACTAAAGCTTTTTTCATTGAAATATATTTTTTGTCATCACGAAGAACAGCAGGCGTTGTATAACCGGTATTTGTTTCTTCGTCATTTTGTGTTTTACTTAGATTTCCTAAAATTGACATTTATAATCCCATTTGTTTGTACAATTATAATTTACTTTATATTTTTAATGCTAAAGATAAAATAAAATTATTCCCCAGTTATCTATTCTTCAAAGCTATAACTTGAAGGTTGAACAGTAATAGGTTGAGTTAAAATAATATCTACTGCAGAGTTTGAAGGTATTGAAACATCATTACCTTTCGTTGCTCCGCCCTTAACTAAACCGCCGCCTGCTCCAACTGCAGTACCTAATGCTGCACCTTGACCTACACTTCCGCCTGCCAAAGCACCGAATACAAGTCCTGATAAAGCACCTATTGCTGCACCTGCTGCTGCATCCTTAGCGTATTCTTTTGTTACATCAAGTTTTGTTCCGCCAACAAGAAGTCCTGAACCATCACTTGTTTTGATAATTCCGTTAATAGGAATTTGAACCCCTTGCGGAGTTGTTATTTGAGTGAATGTAATTTTTAATTTTCCGTTAATTCCGCCCCATGTCGCTTTCTTGCAAGTTGTAACAGTACCTGATATTGTACTTCCTGCAGGTGCTATTAGTTTATTATCGTAATAAAAATTAGAACCAAGTGCCAATTGAATTAATTGTCCTTGTGTTAAATTATTTGAAGAAAGTTCTTGAGTTGTTACTACAGGTACAACAGCTCCTGCCGGAACACTTACCAAATAACCTCTTAATGGTTGCCCTGAAGTATATGTTTGCTGCTGATTTGCAGATTCATAATTATAATTTGTGCCTGCAAATGATGCGTTTGTTAACAAAAATGTTGAAATAAGTACCAAACTTAATTGTTTTTTCATTATGTTATTCCTCACAAGATAATACAATACTAATATTGTATTTTTTTTAATTAATCTTGTCAATTTGTTAAGGTATGTGTAATCCATGCAGGACTTGAAAGAACAATCATAAGGTCTGCACCTGCAGCAATAGTAAGGTGTTCGCCCATTTTTCGTGTTTCGCCCGGAACGTATTTTATTGTACCAATTCCAAATCCTTGTTGGAAATGAGGCTGTTTTCTCCATACTGCAGGTTCTGTCAAACCACCGCCTATTATATTTCTATTTCTTGAATAGATATAACCCTTCATCGGTATTTCAAATCCATCAGGCAATACCATTTTTGTAATTTTTATAATCATTGAAGCATGTGTTCCGACAACAGGTTCATTCATTTTTTCAATAAATCCGTAAAAAATAGTACCCTTTGGTATAAGATTCATCTCTTGCATAAAAGTATCATTTGTAGCTGCAAAAGAAACTCTTGTTGTTTCATCACAATACTTTGTTGAAAATTCATTTAAATTTATAACTTGAATTAATGTGCCCGCAGGCAATTCGACTCCATCATAGCCGCGAAGTATCAAATCATCATTCTCTTGCGCATTTACGCATACTCCGAATGTAAAAAATATTAAAAATATTGTTAATAAAAATTTTTTCATATTCTAAGTATAATAATTTTTTATAAAAATTCAAATCCATAAATTAAAGGATTTTATTAAAATTTTTTGAAACAATGTAAACATTTGTAACAAAAATAAACAAAAGCCTCAAGAAATCATGATTTTGAGCCGATAAAGGGCATGTAAAGGAAATGGAAATTATAAGGAGTTACAGTTATGGGAATGTCAGCATCACAAGCAAGATTATTATCAATAACAG
>CAYLHN010000090.1:0-7950 GCA_964383455.1 uncultured Muribaculaceae bacterium
TTTTGAGCATACTCTACAAATTAACGAGTATAACCGATTATTTCGCAATATGATATTAAATATTCGCTATGCTCTATCATATATCGATTTGCTCGAACAATAGCAAAAGGCTTTGGCACAAATTCAAGCCCTTCCGGATAAAAAGTTCCGTTAAATCCGTCCGGCGTTTCTATTTTTTGGCTAAGAGCATATGGCTCAAGTAAATATAATTTTATATTTGGATGATAATTTTTTGCTTCTTTCAAAACTTCTGCAGCTAATCGGTCAAAAGAACCATAGTGTCCGACAACAAAGGTATTAACATTATATTCTGTAATATGTTTTTCAACTACTTCGGCAAGTTGTTCTTTAATACTGCTCGGAGTGTTCCTGTTCCCTATAAAAAAACATGTTTTTTCAATCATAGTTTAATCTCCATATTTACGTTAGCCTAGTAATATTATTTTTATATAATCGGTAAAATAAATTTATAATAATTATATATAGCATAAAGTTGTCTATTTGATTAGTTTTAATTTATCTTATAATAAGTAACAATTATATTATGAGTTACAAAGAATTAATAACTAACGGCATAAAGCGTTTACGTTCTCAAAATAAACTTTCACAAGAAAAATTTGCTGAAAAAATTAATATGAGTGTACAAGGTTATAGAAATATTGAACATAGTAAGTATTTGCCTACTGCCGAAACAATAGATAGAATTTGTGAAGTATTTAATATTCAACCTGTTGAATTACTTTTACCTGAACCACAGGCAAATTTGGATGAAGTACGAGAATTAATAAATAATAAATTATGTAATTGTGACCTTAACAAACTTATTAAAATTAATAATATGATAGATTTAATATAATAAATCAGTAAATTGTAATTTTTGCATTTGTATTTGGTTATAATATGTTTTTCAACTACCTCGGCAAGTTGTTCTTTAATACTGCTTGGAGTGTTCCTGTTCCCTATAAAAAAACATGTTTTTTCAATCACAGTTTTGTGTCCTTATTTAATGTATAAATTATAACATAAATAAGCAGGTTTGCTTAACTATCGGATTATATAATGCTTAATTATGTAATATCTTAATATTATGAGAGTTAAAAATTTTTACAAAGAATTTGGACAACGACTAAAACAATTAAGATTACAAGCTAATATGTCACAAGAAGAATTAGCTGAAATTGTTGGAGTTGCCGCAAAAACAGTCAGTTATTGGGAAAATGCACATAATCCGGTTACTTTAAGTAAAATACCTATAATAGCTAATGCATTAAATGTACCAATATATAAACTTTTTGTTTTTGTTGATATTGATGAAAAAATGGCAGATAAAGACTATATAAAATTATTACAATCAAAAACGGGAGAAGAACTAAATAATTTATTTAATATTATCAAAGAATTACAAAAAATTAAGCAATAAAAATATAAAGTACTGTTTTCGTACTTTATGGACTGTTGATTTATTGATTTTTATGTAAATTTTTCTATGAAATTTAAATCACTTTTCTGAGTAATTTTTACGTTAATCTCATCGCCTTCTACAATGTGGACAGGTGCAAGATTATATTTCAAAATAAGTCCGCAGTCATCCGTAAAATCAACGGTTTTTTCGTTTTGTGCAAATTTGTGTGCTTTTTTTATTAAGTTTGCTCTGAAAGATTGCGGTGTCTGAACTCGTTTTAAAGAATTTCTTTTAGGAATATTAGTAATATAACTGTTCTCATCAATTTGAATTATAGTATCAACAGTATCAATAGCTGTTCCTACAGCTTCGTATTTTTTTAATGCCTCAATATTTCTGTTTATAACTTCTTGCGTA
Organism: uncultured Muribaculaceae bacterium; assembly: GCA_964383455.1. Classification (GTDB taxonomy): domain Bacteria; phylum Cyanobacteriota; class Vampirovibrionia; order Gastranaerophilales; family Gastranaerophilaceae; genus UBA6984. The sequence goes on from CAYLHN010000090.1 coordinate 1,820, forward strand.
ACAAAAGCTCTTACAGCATCATGTATTAAAACATTAGAATCGTCAGGCGCTTCCATACAACCTATTCTTGAACTGTCAACTCTTGTTTTTCCGCCGTTAAGAAGTTTTGTTATCTTTTTATACTTGTTCTTTGATAAAATTTCTTCGGTTAAATCTCTAAATTTCGGATTTGTAACTACAAAAATTTCATCAATATTATTATTTTGTTCAAAAGCGTCAATTGAGTGTTCTAACAATGTTTTTTCTCTGAAAACATAAAATTGTTTTGGAATATTCTCACCAAAACGTTCCCCGTTTCCTGATGCAAGTATTATAGCTATATGTTTCATACATCACCTGTTGTATTTTTTTAATTTAATTATATAATAAATTTAAAATTTGTTATAAAATATAAACGCTAGGATAGAAAAATGCCATACAAAATTTTAAGTAAAAGAGAAATATGTCCAAATCAATATGAAATAACTATTGATGCACCGTTTGTTGTCAGAAACGCAAAAGCAGGACAATTTATTATTTTTAGAGCAACTGAAGACGGTGAAAGAGTTCCTTTAACTATTGCTGATGTTGATAAAGAAAATGGTGTTTTAACATTAGTTTTCATGGCTGTAGGGTATTCAACAAAACAACTTGCAGCATTAAATGAAGGTGATGAACTTGCTGATATTGTAGGGCCATTAGGTCAGCCTACTCATATTAAAAAGTACGGAACAGTAGTTTGTCTTGCAGGCGGATACGGTGCTGCACCATGCTATTTAATTGCAAAAGCTTTTAAAGATGCAGGCAATAAAGTTTATATGATTATGGGCGCAAGAAATAAAGATTTAATCTTTTGGCAAGATAAAATGAAAGATGCTTGTACAGAATTATTTATCACAACCGATGATGGTACACTTGGTGAAAAAGGTTTTGTAACACAAGTATTAGAAAGAATAATGAATCAAGAAAAAGTTGATTATGCAATTGCTGTAGGCCCTATGCCTATGATGAGAGCTGTTGCTAATCTGACAAGAGATAAAGGTATTTATACTGAAGCCAGTATGAATCCTATTATGGTTGACGGAACCGGTATGTGCGGAGCTTGCCGTGTTACTGTTGGCGGAGAAGTTAAATTTGCTTGTGTAGACGGGCCTGATTTTGATGCTCACAAAATAGATTTTGATGATGTTATTAACAGAACTCGTATTTATAAAGATCAAGAACGTAAGAGAGATGAAAACTGCAACTTATTAAAGAAAGGTTAAGGTTATGGCAGAAAAAAATTTACCATTTTGTCCTTTAATGTCAGCAGGTGCTGATTTTGAAAAGGTTTGCACACAAGATGCTTGTGCATGGTATTTGAAAAGTTACAAAATTTGTTCCGTTTATATGTTAGCACATAATGCAGCATTAGATGTTCAAGCAAAACAAGCTAAGAAACAATAATTATGAATATTGCCGTATGTATTAAACAAGTGCCTGATACTGCGGATATAAAGTGGACAGAAAATAATACTATTCAGCGTGAAGGCTTAGAAAGTATTATTAATCCTTTTGATATGTACGCTTTAGAAACGGCACTAAAATTAAAAGATATTTACCCTGAAACAAAAATAACTACACTTACAATGGGGCCTGCTCAGGCAGAAGATATTATAAGAAAATCCATTGCTATCGGAGTTGATAACGGTTTTGTAGTAAGTGATAAAAAATTTGCAGGGGCAGATACTGCTGCAACAGGAAGAACTCTTGCCGCTGCTATCAAAAAAAATATTGAAAATGTGGATTTAATTATTTGCGGACAATTTGCAACCGATGGAGATACTGCTCAAACAGGTCCTGCAATTTCTGTTAATTTAAATTTTCCTGTTGTAACTTACGTTAAAGAAATATTGTCTGTAGAAAATAATTATTTAACCGTAAAAAAAGAGGTTGAAGACGGCACGGAAATTTTAAAAGTAAAACTTCCTGCTGTTCTATGTATGTTAAAATGCGACTATGAACCAAGAAGATCTTTAATAAACGGTTTTAAAAAATCACAATTGGCAAATATTCCTTTTTACGGACTGGATAATATTGGATTATTACCTGAAAATGTTGGTATAAAAGGTTCTCCGACTTATGTCAGCAAAGCTTTCAGACCTGAACAAAAACAAAGTGGAGAAATTTATAATCCGCAAAATACACTAGATGCAGTAAATAAGATTTTGGAGGCTTTAAATGGCTAAAGGAATTCTAATTTATGCACAAACCGACAGAAACGGTATTTTACAAAATGTTGTTTTAGAACTTGCAAATACTGCTCAGTCATTATCTGCAAAACTTGATAACTGCGAAGTTAACGCTATTTTATTTTCTGACGGAGCAAATTTAGAAAAAAATAAAGAAATATTATCTAAAAATGGCTTTAACAAAGTTTTTATCGCTAATTCTCCTGATTTAAAACAATATTCTACAGAATATTATTCAAAAATTATTATTGATTTAATTAAAAATATAGAACCTGAAATATTTTTAATAGGTGCAACAACACAAGGCAGAGAATTGGCTCCTGTTGTCGCAACATCTTTGAATACAGGCTTAACAGCTGATTGTACAAAATTAGATATTAACGAAAAAGGTCAACTTGCCTCAACTCGTCCGACTTTTGGCGGAAATTTAATGGCTACAATTCTGTGTAAAAATTATCCGCAAATGGCTACTGTCAGACCAAAAGTTTTGAAAAAATCTGATATTGAAATAATTAAAAATACGGAATTTATTGAACTTAATTTTGATTTATCTCAAATTGAAAAAAAAGTTGAATTTATAGAATTTATAGAAAATAAACAACTTGCGGATGTTCGTATTGACGAAGCAGAAATTATTGTTGCAGGCGGTAAAGGAATGAAAAACAAAGAAGGTTTTGAATTACTGCAGGAATTAGCACAAGTTTTGGGTGGTTCTGTCGGAGCATCAAGAGGCGCTGTTGATATGAAACTTGCAGACAGCTCTATTCAAATAGGTCAAACAGGCAAAACTGTTGTTCCAAAAATTTATATTGCATGCGGTATTTCTGGTGCAATTCAACATACTGTCGGAATGAGCGGTTCTGATAAAATTATTGCAATAAACAAAGATAAAAATGCTCCTATATTTAAAACTGCCGATTTTGGCATCGTAGGAGATGTTTTTGAAATTTTACCTGAGTTGATAAAAAATTTAAAGGATAAAAAATAAATGAAAAATACTGTTGTTGTCGGTGCTCAATGGGGTGATGAAGGCAAGGCAAAAATTACTGATTTGCTTGCTCAAAAAGCTGATTTAATTATTCGTTATCAGGGTGGATGTAACGCAGGTCATACAGTGGTTTATAACGGTGAAACCTATAAATTACATCTTGTACCATCCGGAATTTTATATAAAGATAAAATTTGCTTTATTGGTGCAGGAACCGTTATTTTACCTGAAAATTTTGAACAAGAAACAAAAGAATTAATCGAACGCGGTATTAATCTTTCGGGTTTAAAATTAAGTCCGCTTGCAACTATTACAATGCCTTATCACACAGATGTTGACGGTTGGGCAGAAGATACCGTAAAAAATGGTAAAATTGGTTCTACAAGAAAAGGAATAGGACAAACTTATACCGATAAAATTGCCAGATGTGCATTGAAAATAGGTGATTTATTTGATAATGAGACTTTAAACGAAAAATTAGACATAATTTTACCTTTAAAAAACAAAACTTTAAAAGAAGTTTACGGATTAAAAGAATATTCAAAAGAAGAAGTTCTTAAACTTTGTAAAAAATATCAAAAAATATTTGAACCTTATTTATGTGAAAATTGGCAAGAATTACTGAGAAATAATAAAAATAAAAATATCCTTTTTGAGGGTGCCCAAGGGGTTATGCTTGATATTGATTACGGAACATACCCGTTTGTAACCAGTTCTAATCCGATAGCAGGCGGGGCTTCAACAGGAAGCGGTTATGGCCCGACTATGATTGAAGAAGTTATTGGTGTTTCAAAAGCTTATGTAACAAGAGTTGGAGAAGGACCTTTTGTTACTGAATTGTCAGATGAAATAGGTGATAAAATCAGAGAAAAAGGTCATGAATACGGAACAACAACAGGACGTCCAAGAAGATGCGGATGGTTTGATGCGGTAATCTCTCGTTATGCAGGTTTAGTAAGTGGTTTAACTTCAACAGCACTTACTAAAATTGATGTTTTTGATGATTTTGATGAAATAAAAATTTGTATTGCATATAAAGATTCTCGTAACGGTAAAATTTACAAAGATTACCCTACAAATGTATTTATTCATAAATATTTAGAACCCGTTTATGAAACACATAAAGGCTGGAAAACAGATATTTCTAATATAAAAAACTATGAAGATTTACCTGAAAATTGTAAATTTTACATTAAGAGAATAGAAGAATTAACAGAAATACCTGTTTCAATAATAAGCGTCGGCCCTGACAGAGAACAAACTATTTTTAATAATTTATAATAAAAAACAGAGTACAGTTTGTACTCTGTTTTTTATTAGTATTTTTTATGAACTATAAAATACAATAATTATTGTCCAAAATATTTAATTACAGCATTAACTACCATGGCAACAGCAGCACCTGTATATGCAGAACCATTTGCATCCATACCGGCTTTTTTCATATTTTCTGCTGTATTAAGTTCTTTACTTGACTCTGCTAAACATTCTGAAAATGATTTTTTCTTACCTTTTGCAACAGGCGGATTATCATTTGCAGGTACTACATCACCCATTTTGTCAAATAATGTATTTGAATCAATTTTCAAACCTTGATTTGATTTTAATGTTGAAGTATTTAATTTACTACCTTCTTTTGCTGCATTTGACGCCTTTGTATCGGCAATATTACCTGCATTTTTTGCAGCCTTTGATTGATTTAATTTTGCTGTTGTTAATTTTCCAAAACTATTTTTGTTAAAATTAATACCCATACGCACACCCTTTTAACCTTTCAAAATTTTCATATACCTACAAATATACTATCGGCATGCTTTAAAAAAACTTTAAGCTAATTTTTTATTATTTTTATTATTTTGCTTATTATATAAAGGTTTGAGCGTTTTAAATTTTAGTTTACATTTCTTTATATTAATGTTTTATTTTTATTTTATCATTACTTTTACATTGCAATAACTTCTACATTATCCAAATTTACTTTTTGTCTTGCTTGCCATAAATCATAAGCAAGTTGTTCACGAATCCAAACTTCTGCTGATGTTCCTAATGCTTTAGATAATTTCAGAGCCATTTCAGGACTTATACCTGTTTTACAATTGACAATTTCTGATAAATTTTTACGACTTGTTCCTATTTTTAATGCAAATTCTGATATTGTAAAACCTAATGGTTTTATCCAATCTTCTAATAAACCTTTTCCGGGATGTGGTGGATTATACATTTCCATAGTTTTATCTCCTTTTTAGTGATAATCTTGATAATCAACAATATAAACATCTAAACTTTTTTCATCATATTCGAAAGTTATTCTCCAATTTGCTTGAACGGTAACTGACCATAAATTTTGTTTATCTCCTTTTAATTGATGTAACCTATAAACAGGAGAACGTAAATCATTTAAACTGGTTAAAACATTTAAACGGATTAAAATTCTGGCAATTTTATCGGCATGTATAGCCTGAATACCTTTTGTCGAACCTGTTGTAAAAAATTTTTCTAATCCTTTATGTTTAAATGATTTAATCATATCTATATTATAACGTATAACGTTACAGGTGTCAAGTGGAATTTTATTACCATCTTTACACTAATTTTTTCACATAAATATAAATCTTACACAAAAATAAAATTTACTATTTTTGTTAATTAATTTTTTCAAATTTTAATTCAAAACCTAATATTTTACAAATCAACTGTAATTCATAAAAACGCAAATTACCTGAACCTAATTTTTGCGAAAGTAAACTTTGACTCATTTTTTTACCTGAAGTTTTTGTCATTTCTTCAGCAAGTTTAGTTAATGTCATTCTTCGCTGCAATAATAAATATTTTATTTCTTCTCTGCATTCCATATCCTTATATTACAATTATTGACTTTAGTTTATCAATATGTTAAAATATAAAGACGATATTACAAAAGGATGTGTTAAAAT
>CAYLHN010000091.1:0-7950 GCA_964383455.1 uncultured Muribaculaceae bacterium
AATACATAAATATGTTAAAATATTATTACTTTAAACTAATAATATTAAATATATTTAATTTTTTATTAAGGAATTTATGGACAAATATACAGAAGAAAAAACAATCGAAACAATTTATGACTTATATGCTGATTTACAAATATTATATTTTGCATTGCAGTCTTTTGATGAAGATATTGAACTTAATTCTATTTTCAACGGTATTGAAAGAATGTATTTAAAAACAAAAGAATTAAATGATTTGTATTTAAAAAATTTCCTTTAAATTATTTTTCCATCTTCTATTTTGAAGATTTTGACATCTTTTAAAAATTCTTCATTAAAAAATAGTGTATCAACTGATGTTATTATTGTTTGAGTATCAGCATTTATTGAATTAAGTAAATAATTTTGTCTTAAATCATCCAATTCAGCAAGTACATCATCTAATAATAAAATTGGTGATGTACCTATTTTTTCTTTTATTATATCTATTTCAGCCATTTTTAAAGATAAAACTATTGTCCTTTGCTGTCCTTGCGATGCAAATTTTGTAGAATCTTTATCGTTTATATAAAATATAATATCGTCTCTGTGAGGACCTATCAAAGATTGTCCTCTTCTTTTTTCTTCTTCTGAATTTTCATTTAAGGCTAATTTATAATTTTCGGAAATTTCTTCAACTGTTTCACCAAGTTCAAATGTTGAAGAATAGTACATATTTAAATTTTCTTTTTCTGAAATATTTGAATGTTTTTTTTGTGCAATTTTTTCTATTTCTTTGAGATATTTTATTCTCAAATATATTACATTTGAACCTGCAATTGCTAATTGTTCATTGTATACATCTAATAAATTTTTATCAAATTTTTCTTCTTTTAATAAATTATTTTTTTGAATTCTTATTTTTTCATACTTATAAATTCTGTCGTCATAAACAGGATAAATTTGAGAAATTGCTCTATCAAGCCATTTCCTTCTATCTTCAGGAGCTCCTCTTAAAAGCATTAAATCTTCTGTTGAAAATAATACTGTTTTTAAAACTTGTTTAAAATCTTTTTGTGTGGATTTGACTTTATTTAACAAAAATGTTTTTTTCTTTTCATCATTATAAGAAAAATCCATTTCTATATCAGTATTATTTTTTTCTAAATTTGCATTAATTTCTGTTTTTTCTTCACTAAATTTTATTAAATCTAAATTATTTGAAGTTCTTACTGATTTCATATTTGATAAAAAATAAATACTTTCCAAAATGTTAGTTTTACCCTGAGCATTTTTTCCTATTATCAAATTTTTAAAGTCACAAAAATCTAATTCTACATTTTCGCAATTTCTATAATTTTTAAGCTTTAAATTTTTTAACTTCATATAAAAATTATACTTTAAACTTTGCAGAAAAATTAAAATGTTTTCTTCTATTTTTTGCATTTTTATTTATTAAATAAAAAATATTTATTTATTTGTAAATTAATCATTATTTTTTTACAAATTTAATTACATATAAAAGACTTTATTATAAACAGTTTCAACAATTTTCTGCAAATATTTTTAACTTATTACTATTATTAAATAAAAATAAATAAAATATATTATATATATTTGTATAATTATAGAAACAAAAACTTTTAATTGAATAAATTTTGTTGTACTATTAGTATATAGATTTTGGGAGATATAAAATGAAATTTTTAGTAAAAAAAGAAGATATTTTTAACGGAATAAGACTTGTTGCAAATGTTGCGGCAATGAAAACTACTCAACAACCCGTACTGGCAAATATATTAATAGAAACATTAAACGAAAATTCGTTAAGATTAACCGCAACAGATTTTGATTTAACAATATCAACATCAGTAGAAGCACAAATTGTTGAAGAAGGTAAAATTACTCTTCCGGCTAAAAAATTAAATGACATAGTTTCAAGATTATCAGACAAATTAATAACTTTTGAATTAAATAAAGATACAAATTCAGTAAATATACAATGTGAAAATACAAAGTTTGATATTATAGGAATTTCAGCATCCGAATATCCTAATGTTTTGGAAATTAATCTTTCTGATGATAATTCAACTGATATAGATATGAAACCTTTTGTAAAGGCAATGAGACAAGCAGGTTTTGCAGCTGCAAGTTTTGAAACAAACAGTGTTCTTTCAGGTGTAGTTTGTGATATTAAAGAAAATGTTTTAGAGATGGCATCAACTGATGGAAACAGACTTGCAAGAGTTAGAGAACATATTTCAAATTTAAAAAATAAATCAAGTCAATTAATTATTCCTTCCAGAACTGTAAATGAATTTTTAAAAATGAGTTCTTTATTAAATGATGATTCTTTAAAAATTTTCACAGATAAAACAAAATTAATTTTGAAAACTGAAAAAACAATGCTTATTTCAAGATTAATGGAAGGTCAATATCCTAAATATAATCAACTAATTCCAAATGAAAATCCAAAAGTTGCAGTTGTTAATAAAAATAAATTGTTATCTGCGCTTGAAAGAGTTTCAATTATGGTTAATGAAAAAACAAGTATTGTTAAATTTGAATTTAACGAAAATAAAATTACGTTAAAAGCGGATACTCCTGATGCAGGTGCTTCAGAAGAATCTTTTGATATAGATTATAAAAATGAAGATATTTTAATAGCCTTTAATTATAAATATGTAATTGATGGTTTAAAAAATATTGATCAAGATGAAGTGAAAGTTGAAATGAATACAAATCTTTCAGCAACAGTATTCCGTCCAAACAGTGATGATGATTATATTTCATTAATTATGCCTGTTCAAATAAGATAAATATAAAAAGATGAAAATAAAAAATGTAAATAATTGTAAATAAAAATTTAAAATAGCTGAAACTCAGGTATAATCAGCTATATGATATGATATTAGGTGAGAGATACTGTCAATTATTTTTTTTAGAAGGGTTTACATGGATGTGAAAAAGTTAGTATAAGGAAAGAAAAAATGCAAATCACATCAAATGTTACAAATCCGAATTTTACGGCAAAATTGAAAAAAACGCCCGAATTAGAAGCCTTAGTTCATTTTATGAATGCTGAGGAAAAAATTAAGTACGGAATGGCTTTGGCAAAATTAAGTACAACACATTCAGGTGATACATTAGAACTTAGATTAAATGATGAAAAAAAATATCCTCCAAGAACTTTTAGTATTGTTAATACAAAAGATGAAAATAAAAAATATTATGTAGGTAATATTTATAATATGGGACAAGATACTGATGGTAAGCGTTTTGGCCCGGCATTTTTAAATAGAGTTTTAGATAAAATTGCAACACCAGGTACAATTTCGCATTTAGCAGTTTTTTCTCATAGTCGAGAAGAAGCAGATGCAGAATTTAAAAAACAACAAGAAAAAGAAAATAGAAAAAGTTTAATAGATAAGTGGATTGATAAATGTGCTAGTGAAGATTAATTTTTTAATAAATAATTTGTAGATGTACATTTAAAACTTAATATAAAAAATAAAAATCTGAGTTTCAATTTGAAACTCGGATTTTTTTATTTCTTTTTAGTTTTTTTATTATTATTCTTTTTACTAAATTGCTGCGGTGCTTGTGAAAATGATGTTTGAATACGTTTTACGCTTATTACATCAGGTAAAGCCTGCAAACTTGTTATAACTTTTCTTAAAGTATTAATATTATCTAATTCAATACCAAGTTCTATGATACCAATATTATTTTGTTTTGATTTTACATTTGCATAATTAATATTTGTATTATTGTCAGAAACTGCAGCAATAATATCTTTTAATAAACCTTGTTTATCTTGAGATTCGACTCTTATTGTTGTACTGTAAGTTTTATTTGTAGGATTATCTGCCCATTGAATATCAAGTAATCTTTCAGAATCAACATCTTCAAGTGTTTTACAGTCTAATCTGTGAATAGATACACCCTTTGAACGTGTAACAACTCCGACAATAGGTTCTCCGGGAATCGGAGAGCAGCATCTTGCAAAAGAATATAAAAGTCCGTCTAAACCAATAATATCTTTTGCATTTGTTTTTCTTCTTGCCTGAAAAGTTGTTTCAGGAGCTCTTTCAGATTCAGTATTCCTTTTTAGTTTATTAACAATTTTATTTACTGTCGTTTCACCATATCCTAAAGCTGCAAATAAATCTTCTGCAGAAACATAATTCATTTGTTTTGCAACAGTTTCAAATTCACCATTTTTAACATATTCATCAAAAACAGCCTTTGTAAGTTCATGTTCAAGATTATTTTTACCCAATTCAACATGATCTTCTCTTTTATTTTTCTTAAACCACTGTCTGATTTTTGAACTTGCTTGTTTTGTTACTACAAAATTTAACCAATCAAGACGCGGTGCAGGTTGTTTTGATGTTAATATTTCAACAATATCACCATTTTTTAATTTTGTATCCAGAGGTACAATTCTTCCGTTTACAAGAGCGCCAACTGTTTTGTGACCAACTTCAGAGTGAATACGATATGCAAAGTCAACAGGAGTTGCTTTTTTAGGTAAATCGTATACATCACCGTTTGGAGTGAAAGCAAAAACTTGGTCTGAAAAAATGTCTAATTTAACAGAGTTTACATAATCTTCAGCATTAGTTGTATCTTGGTTGTATTCAACCATTTTTCTCATCCATGAAAATTGTAAATCTTCTGCATTATTGGCTTTTTGAGAACCTTTTTCTTTATATCTCCAGTGTGCTGCAACCCCATATTCTGCAACTTCATGCATTTTGTGAGTTCTGATTTGAACTTCTAAAGGTCTCATTTTAGGACCTATTACGGATGTATGAAGTGATTGATATAAATTACCCTTAGGCATTGCAATATAATCTTTAAATCTTCCGGGTATTGGTTTAAATTGTGAGTGAATTAAACCGAGAACTTCATAACATTCTTTTTCCGTATCAACAATTACACGAAAAGCTGTTATATCATATAAATCGTGAAACGAAATATTTAAACGTTTCATTTTACTGTAAATACTGTAATAATGTTTTGCACGTCCTGTTATTTGTGCATTAATACCATTTGCCTGAACATCGTGTGCAATTTTATCCATTAAAACTTTTACTGTGGATTCTCTTTCTGCTTTTGTTTCTGCAACCAATTGAACAATTTCATAATATTTTTCAGGATTTATGTATCTTAAAGATAAATCTTCCAATTCAGCTTTAATTTTACCAATCCCCAAACGGTTTGCAAGTGGTGCAAAAACATCTAATGTTTCTTGTGCAATACGTTTTTGTTTTTCAGGACGCATAAAGTTTAAAGTTCGCATATTATGTAATCTGTCTGCAAGTTTTAAAAATATTATTCTTATATCACTTGCCATAGCAATAAACATTTTACGAAAATTTTCTGCCTGACGTTCTTCTTTTGAATTGAAATGATATTTACCTAATTTTGTTACACCTTGGACAATTGTTAATACATCGTCGCCAAATTCTTGTTGAATTGTTTCGGGAGTTGTATCCGTATCTTCAAGAATATCGTGTAAAAAAGCTGCCATTACTGTATGAGAATCAGTTTTTAATCCTATTAATATTTTTGCAACTTCAACAGGATGGATTATATATGGTTCTTCAGAAACTCTGAATTGACCTTCGTGACGAGCTCTTGCGAAAAGAAAAGCTTTTTCAATTAAAGCTTTATCTTCCTCTGAACGCTCCGAAATAAGAGGTCTGATTTCATCAAATAATGCTAATGTATCAATATCGTTACTCATGTTATAATTATTTTACTCGTATTTTATAATTTTTACAAGAGGTTTTTATGAAGGAAGATTCATTTATTATAAAATTAAAAATTTCTCCAAATGCAAGTAAAAACGAAATTATAAAAAATGATAATGAAATAAAAGTTAAAATTACCGCTCAACCAATCGAAAACAAAGCAAATAAAGCTTTAATTGAATTTTTATCCAAACAATTAAAAATAGCAAAATCAAATATCGAGATAATAAAAGGTGAAACTTCGAAAGAAAAAACTTTATTATTCAAAAATATATCATACGAAAAGATGGTAGAAATAAAATCTATTTTGACGTAGAATAAATACAAGAGACATTTTAAGGAAAATTTTATGCAAAAACGTTGGTATGACCTAGATCCTACAGTAAGCTTGGCAGTAAGCTTAATTGAAAATGCCGATGAAAAAGTTCAACTTGAATGTGCAAATTATATTATTGATAAAGCAAAAAGTTATGGAGTAAGAATTACAGAAAACGATTTGTCAGAAGCTTTTAATTATATTTTAAGAAGATGGTATGATAAAAATAAATTAATAAGAGATTCTTTTGAATATTTTAAAGCTGCTCCGTATGATGTTCAATTAGGTATAGCTTTTGATATTATTGATAAATTACAAGTTTCAGAATCAGAACAAGAAAATTCTAAAGAAAGTTAAATATGCAAAAACGTTGGTATGATTTAGATCCTACAGTTAGTTTAGCTGTCAGCCTTATGAAAAACGCTGATGAACAAACTCAAATTAAATGTGCTGATTATATTACAAATAAAGCAAAAAGTTATGGTGTAAAAATAAAAGACAATTCTATAAATGAAGCTTTGAATTATGTTTTAAGACGTTGGTATGACAAAGATAAACGTATTCAGGAAGCTTTTGAATATTTTAAAATTGCCCCATTGGATGTTCAAAAAACTATTGCAAACGAACTTTTAAAAGTTCTGCAAATTGCTTAATTTATTCATTTTCTATGTATAAATTCATAAATTCAATATCGTCATAATCTATGTATGATAATTGCATTAAATTACGGCCTGTTTTTAATGTAATTTCATTGTTTTGGTGTAAACGAATTAAATTTTTCGGAATTTTAAATCTTTGACCGTCACCATTTAATTGTATTTCAGCAATTTTATTTCCGTTAAAAAATATTTCAGGCGGACTTGAATAAGCGTGGACTATACTGTTTTGCCCCATACTTTTTGCCATTTTGGTATCTATACCAATTATTGAACCGATTACTAAATAAACATTATTTGAAATATTATCAATTCTAATATTTTTTGTATAAAAAGGACCTATACATTTTACTCTGAATTGACCTGCATTTGCTGACATATCAGAATACATGCTGTCTCCTAAATGAAACATATCTTTTTCTATAGTTGTACTGTATGGATTTGTTTTTTCTATTCCTACAACGATTGGTCTGGATGCTATTTGTTCATTAACCGTTAATGAAAAAGGTTTATAACCTTCTTTTTCTACCGATAATATTGTCGAACCGTTTATATTTGCATTTAAATCAAATGTACCATCAGCTCCGCTTATTGTTGAATAATTTTTTTGCGGCAGACTGACTCTTGCTCCGGCAATAGGAGCGTTTGTTTCTGAATCGACAATTCTGTTCATACCTGCTTCACCTTCTTTTGAAATATTTGCCTGTAATGGTGCACATTCTGCCGGCAGTCCGATAATTAAAAATAATAAAGCTGTTAATAAAAATTTCCTCATTCCCTGTTCCTCCAAATATACTCTAAAACTTTTTTAATGTTATAAAAAGCGTATATTGGAGATTAGAATTATTAATTATAAAATTTTTAAAAATAAAGTTTGATATTTAATTTTTTTTTGTTATTATAATCTTACATCATACTTTGCAACTTGCTCGTGTGATGAAATTGGTAGACGTGCCAGACTCAAAATCTGGTGTGGTTCACCCCACGTGCCGGTTCGACTCCGGCCACCGGCAATTATAAAGAAACAAGTCCAAACATGGACTTGTTTCTTTATGTGCCTACGGCACGTATTCTCACCGAGTTTTTAGAATAAAAACGGTTCTTACCTCTCACAAAATGCTCAACGGTTCGCATTTTGTTCGGCACAGTGGCCACCGGCACATATAATAAAGAGGTCTTAAAAAGACTTTTTTTTGAGCCTACGGCACGTATTCTCACCGAGTTTTTAGAATAAAAACGGTTCTTACCTCTC
>CAYLHN010000092.1:0-711 GCA_964383455.1 uncultured Muribaculaceae bacterium
CCGGATATAGTTTCTATGTGGCATGCATTAAAAGGTACTGAATACGATTTAGGTTTGGACATCAAGAAAATTATGGAAACAGAAGAAGTATTCAAAGAATGTATGAAAGATTATCCTATTTCACCAATTTCTTTGGCGGTTAATCCGATTTTAATACAAGCTCCTTTACCTGGTGGGGCAACTGCAACAACAGTAGACCAATTAAAGGATATGGGTATGTTGGATAAATTTCCTAAAGTTATTGCAAATATGAAAGAAGTTGTTGAAAGAGGCGGTTTTGGTACTTCTGTTACCCCTGTTTCTCAATTCAATGCTCAACAATCTTTCTTAAAAGCTGTTACTGAAAAACCTTGGGAACACGCAAATCCCGGTTAAGCAAAAATGATTTTGGGATATTTCGGAAAAACACCTTGCGAACCTGATCCTGAATTAGTTAAATGGGCAGAAGAAAAAACAGGTTTGCAGCCTACAACAGAAAAAGTTGTTGACTTGAACGAAAAAGATCCTGAAAAAGGTTTAAAAGCGGCAGAAGAAAGATTGAAAGCTGCAGGGCTTCCTGTTACTGACGAAAATTTATTTATTGCAGCAGCTTGTAAAGATGCAAATGCGGATAAAGGTATTGATTTCTTGTTAGGCAAAGGTAAAGTTTTGGTTAACAAAGGTCAAAAAGCGTCTTCAAGATAAAATTACAAGTATGGTGCAACTGTTACT
>CAYLHN010000092.1:721-7833 GCA_964383455.1 uncultured Muribaculaceae bacterium
AAAGATTATTCAATTAAGCTTGACGGCAATAAGGCAATTGTTAACGGAAAATCTTATGATGTTTCAATTACTGAAGGTATGAAAGAAACAACATCTGCTGATGCACCTTCAAAATCAGGTTCGACAGAAATAAAAGCTCCGTTACCCGGTGCTATTCTAAAAGTTATTGCAAGAAGCGGAGATTCTGTTAACGAAGGTGATGTTTTAATTTTAATGGAAGCTATGAAAATGGAAACAGAAATTAAAGCTCCAAGGGCAGGAAAAGTAGGTTCAATAAGAGTTGATGTTGGTGCTACTGTAAATCCGGGTCAAGTGCTTGTGACATTGGAATAGATAGGAGTGTGACATGCAATTATTAGAATCTTTTAAACATTTAAATGATATAACAGGTTACGCAAATATGGTTAAAGAACCGCTAACAGGTGTAAATTGTGTAGAAAACTTTTTGCATATGTATGGCGCTATAATAATGTTTTTTGTTTGTCTTTTGCTTTTGTATTTGGCAATTAAAAAGAATTATGAACCATTATTACTATTGCCTATCGGTTTTGGCGGTATCTTGGCAAATATTCCTGTTGCCGGAATTGCGGAACCGGGTGGTTTTTTATACACTGTATACCATGTTGGTATTGATGGTGGTTTATTCCCGTTATTTATATTTATGGGTGTAGGAGCTATGACAGATTTTGGTCCGCTGCTTGCTAATCCTAAGACAGCTTTACTTGGCGGTGCAGCTCAATTTGGTATATTTGGCGCTTTAATAGGTGCATTATTGTTAGCAAAATATGCAGGCTTTGAGTTTGGTTTGCAAGAAGCTGCATCAATTGGTATTATTGGTGGCGCAGATGGTCCGACATCAATTTTCGTAACTTCAAGATTAGCTCCTGATTTATTGGGTGCAATTGCGGTTGCGGCATATTCATATATGGCATTGGTACCTATTATTCAGCCTCCGATTATGAAATTACTAACGACTGAAGCAGAACGAAAAATTGAAATGGTACAATTAAGACCTGTTTCAAAACGTGAAAAAATCATATTCCCATTGGTTGTATTGGGATTATGTATAATTTTCTTGCCTGATGCAACTCCGTTATTAGGGGCATTGACATTTGGTAATTTAGTTATGCAGTGCGGAGTTACAGAAAGACTTTCTAAAACTTTGCAAAATGAATTTATTAATATCGTAACAATTTTATTAGGTTTATCAGTTGGTTCTAAATTATCTGCTGATAAATTCTTAACACTTGAAACTTTGGGAATTTTATTCTTAGGTTTATGTGCATTTTCAATTGCAACCGCATCAGGTGTGTTGTTTGCTAAATTAATGAATTTGTTTTCAAAGAAAAAAATCAATCCGCTTATTGGTGCAGCAGGTGTTTCTGCGGTTCCGATGGCTGCTCGTGTAGTTAATAAAGTCGGTTTAGAGTCAAATCCTCAAAACTTCTTGTTAATGCACGCTATGGGGCCGAATGTGGCAGGAGTTATAGGTTCTGCTGTAGCAGCAGGTATATTGCTTGCATTATGTAACTAATATAGTACATTAATATAAAATAAAAAGCTTTCTAAATCAGAAAGCTTTTTTATTTTGTGTTGATATATCTGTCTTCAAGTTGTTTTAATCTTCCGCTTGTGCGTTCTTTTATTAAAAATTTATTGACATAATTTAATAACTTTTTATTTTCTTTTGGTAAAAGTATTCCTATTTGTCCTTTAGTAAACGGAGTTTTTGCCAATGGTGCAGATAATAGTGTATTTTTATTTGAATAAAAAATGGCTTCAATTGTTTCTGTTATCATTACATCAGCTTTACCTGAGGCGATAAGTTCAGGAATTTCTTCATTAATATTATGAATAATCAGAGTAGCTTTTGGAAGATTTTCTCGTGCGAATTTTTCGTTAAGCCCTCCGGGGTTTTCCATGACTCTTACTTCAGGTTTATTTATTGCGTCAAGGTTTGTATATATGTCAGAATCTTTTTTTCTGCATAGTACAGTTTTGCCATTTGTTAAGTATCCGTCTGACATGAGTGCTTGTTTTTTTCTTTCTTTCGTAATTGTAATTCCGCATATTGCCAAATCAAATTTTTTATTAATAGTATCATCCATTAATGTTGGCCAAGAAGTTGGAACGAATTTAATTTTTACATCAAGATTTTTTGCCAAATCTTTCGCTAATTCTATATCAAAACCGACATAGTTGTTTGTGGTCGGATTAAGATACGATAAAGGTTGATAGTCGCCTGTTGTACCGACAAGAATTTCGCCTCTTTTTTTAATAGTTTTAACCGTATTTGTTTGGTCATTTATAATAAAAATTGAAATACAAATTGAAAAAATTAAAAATAGGCAAATAAATAAGTTTTTGATAAATTTTTTATTCATATTACTTTATACTATAACAAAAAAGACTCCCTTGCGGAAGTCTTTTAAAAACTGGGATGGAAGGACAGTCTTGCTCACTCGCGTTTAACGGGAACTTCGCTTGACGTCTGCAATAAAAAATATTTTGCCGTCGTCAAAAATCCGCTCGAACCTAAAACAAAGCTAACGCCTTGTGGTTCTCGTCTTTCCATAAAAAAAGCCCCCTTGCGAGGGCTTTAAAAACTGGGATGGAAGGACTCGAACCTCCGAAATGGCTGGACCAAAACCAGCTGCCTTACCACTTGGCGACATCCCATTAGGTATATTTCTATTTTATTCTCTACTATTTATTTTGTCAAGATATTTTTTTGCAATACCTAATTCTTCTTCTTTTGTTAATTTAGGATTTTTAATTTTATTTTTTTCAATATATTCAAGAATATTACTTATTAATTTTGACTGTTCTATACCAAGCTTTATAATATCTTTGCCGTTTGTGTGCAATTTGATTTTGCGTAGATTATCTAAATAATTTTTTGCAGCATTTTTATTTACAGTTAATCCATATAGCAAAATTGACTCTGTTTCCGATTTTTTGAATTTTTTATATAATTCAAACTCTTTAAGCGGTTTCATTTCTTCAAAATCAGTTAGAATTTTTTTCTCTGTTTTGGTTAATGGTATATTGCTTAAATCAAAATTTCCCAAATATATTAGCCAAATATGTTTTATTTCATTCAGATATGGTTTTATAAAAGTATCCACATTTTTTTGATAAAAATAAAAATCTTTATCGGATAAAAGTTTATACATTTTTTGTTCAACAAATTTATCCAAAATTATTTGTCTATTTAAGTTAAAAGCATCTTTTAATTCATCCTTCAATCGTTTAAAAGACATATCATAATTTACGTTTTGTAAGTAGTCATCCTGATATTTTTTTGTTTTTTCTTCTAATTCAAACCCAAATCTTACCGCAAATTTTAATCCTCTGATAATTCTTGTCGGATCATCAATAAAACTGTTTTTGTGTAGAACTCTAAGTTTTTTATTTTTTAAATCTTCTACTCCGCCAACATAATCAACAATTTCGCCAGTTTTGCAATTCTTTGCTATGGCATTTATTGTAAAATCCCGTCTTAAAACATCTTCTTTTAGTGAACATCCGATTTTGTCTACAACTGGAAGTTTCCCTTTGATTGGATATTTTTCTGTTCTGGTTGATGTTATATCGACTGTCAAGTCATCAACTTTAATGTGTATAGCACCAAATTTTTCATCTGCTTGAATTATTTCATAATCCAAATTTTTTACAAAATCTATTGCATTGCCAATATAAGTTAAATCTATATCATTGCTTTTTATTCCAAGCAATTCGTCTCTGACTATTCCTCCGACAAAAAATAATTTATCTGATTTTTCATATAAACTAATGATGCCCATAAACGCATTTTAACGTAAAATAATAGGATAATCAAATAAGGATAATATTATGTTACAAGAATTACATGAGGCTACAAGAGCTTTAAACTCAGCATTTAACAATAGTTTTGTGAAAAAGTTAAGTCAATATCTGCACGATTGCGTTCGTGAAGAAGTTAAAAGTGCTACTTTTAGAAACCTAAAAGGCGATAAGGATAATAAATGGATTTTCTTAAAGCAAGAAGAAACATTATTTACAGAAGGAAAAGAATTTCTGAAACTTGATGGCGGTGATTCAAATCTCAGAAATATGATGATTTTGAGTGAAAATAATACGAAAGACAAGTATCTTATTTACGGATATATGTTTTTGGTTGGTAAAAACTCTAAAACAAGACGCCAAAATGAATTCTTAACCCCGCTTTTATATGTTCCTTGCAGATTAGAGGCAAACGGAATTAACATTAATTGTGTTCCGTTAGATGATGTTTTATCACTAAATACCGCTGCACTTGCCGCAATGATGGAAAAGCGTCAGGATGAAGATGAAATTGATTTAATGCTTGAAGGGATTTTGGATGTTGTGCCTGAATTGCCTATAACTCAGGAAAAAATGGATATCTTTTTGACTACTTTAAAATCAATTATTCCTGATATTGAAGTTTCGTTGGATGATAAAAACAACGAAACAGAAGACAATGTTTCAAAAGAATTTTATGAAGAAAAAATTACATCCGAAAATATTGATGATTTAATTGATGAAGAAGAACAAGAAGAACAAAAAGCAAAAGACGCTGCTAAAAAAATGGAACATGTTGTTGTAACAAAACAGTGCGCCATAATTTTAACAAAGCGTCCGCCTGTTACAGCAGGGGTTTTGCACGAATTAACTCAAATTGCTGAAAAACCAAGCGGAATGTATCGAGAAACAGCACTTGCAGTAATAAATGACGAATATATTCAATCAAAAGAAAAATCAAGAATTATTCCTGATGTTGAAGAATCGGAAAATTTTTATCCGATTACTCCGTTGGCATTAAGTGAAACGCAGGAAAGAGTATTAAAAAATGTAGAAACAGAAAAATTTATTGCAGTTCAAGGGCCTCCGGGAACAGGTAAATCTCAAACAATTGTTAATCTTGCAGCACACTTGATTGCAAACGGCAAGACTGTTTTGGTTGCTTCAAAAATGGATAAAGCTGTAGATGTAGTTGCAGACCGGTTGAACGAACTTGGTGCACCATTTTTGGCTCTTCGTGCAGGACGATTAAATTATCAAAAGCAATTAAGTTATCAATTGCAGGATTTGCTTGCAGGAAAAATAGATATTGATGACGGTGCGGAAGAATATTTGACTGCTGATGTTCAGGATATGAAAGATCATCTTGATAAAATGTACGAGCTTCAAAATAAGTGCGACAAAATTATTAATCTTGAAAAACAATGGCACGATTTATATGAAGAAATTAAATTAAGCGGAAAAAGCTATGATACAAATGAATATATAAAAAATATTCTTTCTAAATCTGATATTGAAGAATTTGAAAATGCTTTCGCAACTTTTGATAAAAATAAAGGTAAATCCGGATTTTTTGCTAATGTTTCTAATCATAATGCAAAAAATCAAATTAAAAAGTTGCTTAATTTAAAAGATATTAAGTTTGACGATGAATTTTTTGAAGAATTAAATTTAGAATATGATTTTGCAAAAAAAGATTTTAATTTGCATAAAATAGAAAGCCAAATTCAAAAAACAGGCAACATTCATTTGATGATTGAACAAATTAAAAACATGAAGAAAAAACAAAAAACTCTTGCATCAAATATTCTGAAAAATAGACGCAGACAGTCTCTGGTTGGAATTTTAAAAGATCAGGTTAAAAAGAACAGATTAAAAATTCACGCTCGCTCACTCGTTCAAAAAAGTTCAAGACGACAAAACGATATATTAGAATCCGAAGATTTTAAACCGCTTTTAGATGCGTTCCCTTGCTGGTGTACGACAACTTACGCAATTTCAAGCTCTATGCCTTTAAAACCGGGTATGTTCGATGTTGCGATTATTGATGAAGCATCACAATGTGATATTGCAAGTTGTTTTCCTATTTTGTTTAGAGCAAAAAAAGCAGTTATTGTAGGCGATGATAAGCAGTTACCGCATTTGTCATTCCTTGAAAAAGCTAAAGAACAATCTTTTATGAAGCAATACGGAATTCCTGAAAAATACCAATTGATGTGGAGATTCAGAACAAATTCTATGTTTGATGTTTCAGATTATTATTCTATGAATTCTATAATGCTTGACGAACATTTTAGAAGTTTACCTCCTATTATCGATTTTTCAAATGAAGAATTTTATGGCGGAAGAATAAGAATTATGAGAAAAGATAAGGTCGGAGACAAAGTTCTTGAACTTGTGCAAGTTCCTGACGGTAAAGTTGACGGAAATATTACCAGAAATCTTCCTGAAATTGAGGCGGTGGTTAAGGTCTTGCATGAGTTAATTGTGGAAGATGAACGTAAAAATCCGCAAAAACCAGTTACGATAGGTATAATTTCACCATTCAGGGCTCAGGTTGATCAATTAAAAATATCTGTTTCGAGAGTTCTTTCAGATCATATGCTGAAAAAACATCAGGTTGAAATAGGTACCGCTCATACATTCCAAGGTGATGAACGCGATATTATGCTTATTTCTTGGGCTTTTGCGGATAACAGTCATTCCCAAAGTTTGACATTCTTACAAAAACCAAACCTATTTAATGTTGCGATTACTCGTGCAAAAAATAAGATGATTAATTTCATATCACACGATATTGCTAATTTGCCTGACGGACATTTCAGGAATTACATGGCATTTTTAAGAGAATATAAGGAACGTCAGGAATCAATATTAAACAATGAAATAGACGAAAATATCTATAAAAATTCATTTGAAAAAGAAGTTGCGGATTCATTAAGAGCAATAGGAAAAACTGTTGTTGCAGGGGCAAATATTGCAAATTTGAGTGCAGATTTGATTTTTGATAAAACAATTGTTGAAGTCGATGGTGTAGAAGACGAACCTCGCGAGAAAATAAATAATATGCGCAAACAAGCAATTTTAGAACGCTCAGGATATGACGTTAAACGTGTAAGCTACCGTGAATGGTTAACTTCGCAAAAGGCTTGTGTTGACAGATTATTGAAGTAATAAATTTAAAGATATTCAAGCACTAAGTGTGTGAAAGATGAACGGTGGTGAGTGAACAGTGAACATCTGAGGCATTAAGATACTAAGGCACTAAGGCAGTAAGAATATAAATAAATGTAAAATAAATAGCTTAC
>CAYLHN010000093.1:0-7825 GCA_964383455.1 uncultured Muribaculaceae bacterium
TTTATTACTTATTTTACATTTATTTATATTCTTACTGCCTTAGTGCCTTAGTATCCTAGTATCTTTTGTAAAAATTCGTTTCCTCGGATGGGGAAGGGCCAGGGATTGGGTGATTAGGCACTTTCGTACTAGGATTTTTATTCTTACTGCCTCAGTGTCTTAGTATCTTAGTGCCTAGGTTGTTCACTGTTCACACCCTTACTGTCCTAGTATCTTAGCGCCTTTTAACAAACACTACAGACTTATAACTTGCACTGTAAGTTACAATAAAAAACACTTGATGCAAATTGCATCAAGTGTTTTTAAGTATTTATCTTTTAAAGTGTTATTGTACAGATGCTTTTTCTTCGTCTGTAACACCCTTTATTGTAAGATTTACTCTGCCTTTGTCGTCGATTTTAATAATCTTAACAACAACTTCATCGCCGATATTTACATGCGGTTCTATGGTTTCAATTCTTTCTTTGCAGATTTGAGAAATATGAACCATACCGTCTTTACCGCCGCCTAATTCAACAAAAGCACCGATAGGAATAATTCTTACAACTTTCCCTTTTAGAACCATGCCAACTTCAGGTTTGAAGGTTATTTTCTTAATCATATCAATAGCGATTTTTGCACCTTCTTGGTCGTTTGAAGTAATTGTAACAACACCTGAATCTTGAATATCAATTTCGGCACCTGAAGCATCAATGATAGCTTTAATTTGTTTACCGCCAGGTCCGATAACAGCTCCGATATCATCTGTCGGAATTGTCATTGTTGTAATGCTTGGTGCATAAGGAGATAATTCCTTAGCAGGTTCGGAAATTACTTCTCTCATTTTTCCTAAGATATGCAATCTGCCTTCTTTAGCTTGAGCCAAAGCTTTTCTTAATGTTTCGTTTGGAATACCTTTAGCTTTCATATCCATTTGAAGTGCGGTAATTGCTTCATCGTTACCGGTAACTTTGAAGTCCATATCGCCTAAGAAGTCTTCAATACCTTGAATATCAGTCAATACAACGGGTTCGTAACCATCTTCTTTAATCATACCCATTGCAACTCCGCCAATCATACATTTAACCGGAACACCGGCATTCATTAAAGCCATTGATGAACCGCAAGTTGATGCCATTGAAGTTGAACCGTTTGATTCCAATACATCAGATGTTACACGAATTGTATAACCAAACTCTTCTTGACTTGGTAAAGCCGGAACATTTGCACGTTCTGCTAAATTACCGTGTCCTACTTCACGTCTGCCGGGGCCTCTCAATGGTTTTACTTCACCAACTGAAAATCCAGGGAAGATATATTTATGCATATATGTTTTTTCTGTTTGAGGGTCAACACCATCAAGCTCTTGTTTCATTGCAGGGCCTGCAAGTGTTGCAACGGATAACACCTGAGTTTGACCTCTTGTAAACACTGCTGAACCGTGAGCTCTTGGAAGAACACCTACTTCACACCAAATCGGACGAACTTCGTTTGGTTTTCTTCCGTCAGCTCTTACACCTTCTTCAAGAATCATTTTACGCATAACTTTCTTTTCTGCAGCTTTAAATTCTTCAGCTACAAAGTCAATGCCTGTTTCTTCAATCATTACATGAATAGGGTCATCTTCAGGAAGAGCTTCAACTCTTTCTTTTACAAGTTTTTTAGCTTCTTCAAGTTTTTCTTGTCTGTATGTTCTGTCAAAATTGTGATAAGCGTCGTGAATCATATCTCCTGCAACTTCTTGAATAATATTTTTCAATTCTGTTGTGTCATAAGGATTTACGAATTCTTCTTTAACAACTCCGCATTCTTGAGCAAATGCAACTTGATTTTCGCATTGTTTTCTTATTTCACCTTGTGCAAATTCTACAGCAGCCATAATATCATCTTCTGTAACAAATTTACAACCTGCTTCAACCATCAATACAGAATCGTGAGTACCTGCAACGACAATATTCAAATCTGATTCATCTGCTTGTTTATGAGTCGGATTTGCAATCATGTTGCCTTCTGCATCTCTTGAAACTCTAACTGCACCGATTGGGCCTTCAAAAGGTGCTCCTGACAACATTAATGCATAAGATGCACCAAGCATTGCCAATGTATCTGGTTGATTTTCTTGGTCATAGCTGAATAATTGACCTACAATTTGAATATCATTTCTATATCCTTTAGGGAATAGAGGTCTGATAGGTCTGTCAATTAATCTTGAGATTAAAATTGCTTTGTCACCGGCTTTACCTTCGGAACGATTGTATCCGCCCGGGATTCTGCCGATTGCTGACATTCTTTCTTCGTAATCAATTAACAAAGGGAAGAAGTCAATACCTACACGAGGTTCTTTGCTAACGCAGCAATGAACAAATACCATTGTATCACCGCATCTTACGGTAACGGATGATGTAGCGGATTGCGCATATTTTCCTGTTTCAATTTCTACAACTTTTCCGCCAATTTCTAACTGCGTTTTTTTTGATTCTACCATTTTTCCTTCTTTCTTTTGGGCTTCGTCTTTTTGCCCTTCTCTACATATTAAATAATTTCTTTACGTTTTTAATTATAACTCAAATATAAATTTTTACCAAAATATTAAGATATTTGGGCAAATTCTTAAAAATGTGATACAATTATTATATGTTCGACGAAATTGATCAAACACGCATAGATAATTTAAAAGAAAGAGTTCATACTGCTCTTGATAAAGCTCAATTATACCAATATAAAGGTACGGTATCAAAATTATTGGGATTAACAGTTGAAGTTAAACTACCGGGACTTAAAATCGGTGATTTATGTTACATTGAAACAAATACCGGTGAAAAAAAGCCTGCAGAAGTTGCAGCGTTTAAAGGTGAAGTTGCGCAGTTACTATTACTTTTGGATGGTAACGGTATCGGGCAGGGATGTTTAGTTTCATCAACAGGACAACCAATTACAATTCCTGTCGGTGATTTTCTTTTGGGCAGATTAATTGACCCGATGGGCAACCCAATGGATGGACGACCTTTACCGCTTGAACAAGCCCAGTGGAGAAACATAGAAGGCCCGCCTCCGGGGCCGTTTGAACGTCCGATTATTACGGAAATGTTCTCTACAGGCGTTAGGGCAATAGATTCTTGTTTAACATTTGGCTGCGGACAGCGTATGGGTTTATTTGCAGGTTCAGGGGTAGGTAAATCCACACTTCTTGGTATGATTGCAAGAAATTCCGATGCTGATGTAAACGTTGTTGCACTAATCGGAGAACGTGGCCGTGAGGTTAAGGAATTTATTGAAGACGCTCTTGGAGAAGAGGGTATGAAAAAATCTGTTCTTGTATGTGCAACAGGAGACCAGCCGCCTTTAATCCGTCAAAAATGTTTACTTGCCGCAACTGCCGTTTGTGAATATTTTAGGGATCAGGGCAAAAAAGTTTTCTTGATGACAGATACCGTAACCCGTTGTGCAATGGCAGGCCGTGAGGTAGGATTATCACTTGGTGAACCGCCAACAATGAAAGGTTATCCGCCTTCAATTTTCTCTTGGTTACAAAAAGTTCTTGAACGTGCAGGTAACAGTCCAAAAGGTTCTATTACGGCATTTTATACAGTACTTATGGAAGGGGACGATATTAATGACCCTATCGTAGATACAGTTCGTGGTATTACAGACGGGCACATTTTCCTATCAAGAAAAGTTGCAGAGGCTAACCATTATCCGGCAATTGATGTTTTGGGAAGTATTTCCCGTTTAATGAGTGCTATTGCATCGCCTGAACACAAATCTGCGGCTGCAAAAATGCGTAAATTGTTAGCTCTTTACAGAGAAAACAAAGATTTGATTGATGTAGGCATGTATCAACCGGGTTCAAATCCGAGCCTTGATATAGCAATCGAAATGATGCCTCAGATTAACGGATTTTTACAGCAAAGAACGACTGATATTGTTAGTATGGACACTACAATTAATACTTTAATAGAAATGATGGCAAATATTGATGTTTAGGATATAATTAAATTATGAAAAGATTTATTTTAATTTTATTAACTGTTTTATTTATCACTCCAATCTGCTTTGCAAGCGACAATTATGTTGCTTATGCGGATAAAACTTCCGCTAAAAGAGCCAGACAACAATTACAAATAAGTGAAAAAGAAATTCGCAATACATTTAAAAAAATAATTACTTATACAAACGATTTTGATTTAAACGGATTAAAATCTTTGTACTCATCAAAATACCTAAATGCAGACGGATTTAATAATAAAATGTACTTTGAACTTGTACAAAAAACTTGGAAACTATATCCTGACATAAAATATTCTGTAAACATTGATACTATAAGTATTTTTGGCAATACAGCAATTGTTACGGCAACTGAAAATGCAACGGCAACAACTTCGGAAAAAGTTGAAGAAACAGAAATAAAAGGATATTTAACCAGCAAATCAGATGCAATCTATTATTTAGAAAAAGTCGGAGATGATTGGATTATAACATCTGACAGCACAATATGCGAAGAAACAAAATTAACTTATGGTGAAGCAAACGATTTAAAAATGGAACTTGTAGTTCCTCAATTAGTTCCTGCAAAAAAAGAATATACCGCAAGTTTAAAAGTTATTCCGTCAGACAAAAAAATGATACTTATAGGTTCAATAGGACAAGAAAAAATTACATATCCTCATGTAAATGCTCAGGAAGTATACAGAAAATTACCTGAAAACGGTATTTTAGAAAGAATGTTTACGGCAAACGGAGAGAACCTTAATGAGTATTCAGTTGCTTCTGTCGGAATAACAAGAGCTAAAGTTACCAAAGATAAAAATGTAAAATTAATTATAACAGGTTTAGGCTATATAATTACAAGAACAAATGTTATACCAACAAAAGATTTTTCAAAGGTAAAAGAAAATGGCAAGAAAGAAACAACCGCAAAACTTTTGGATTAAATTTTCATATTTTTTAATACTTTTTATAGCGTTTTCTGCAGCGAATTTATATTTTTCTGATTTAATAGTCCACGAAATACAAGGCGGAGATTTACTTGTAAATAATGATATATTCTCTCTAAACTATACACAAAATACAGGTGCGGCATTCAATATTTTGCACAGTTATCCGCTTTTTCTGATTGGTTTATCTGTAACAGCACTTGTTTTACTGTTTGCATATATAATCAAACATGCCGGTACAATGTCATATATTGGTCTGTTTTGGTTATCATTAATGATGTCGGGAATTTTTTGTAATTTATTCGAAAGAGTTCAATTGGGATATGTCAGAGATTTTATTGAACTCAGATTTGTAGATTTTCCAATATTTAATTTTTCAGACATAGCTATAAATATGGGTGTTTTAGCTATAATTATTTTACTTTTGAAAAGAGCTCAATTAAAACAATTATGAGATTTATAGTTGATGAAAATGATGAAAATGTAAGACTTGACAGTTATTTAGCAAGTTTAATAACAGACATTTCGCGTTCAAAACTTCAAAATGCAGTTAAAAACGGTGATGTGCTGGTGAATAATGAAATCAAAAAGCCTTCTCACAAATTACATGAAGGCGATATAATTGAATTTGAGCCTCAAGCAGTTGAAGAAGTAAAAATTGAACCGCAAAATATTCCGCTTGATATTATTTATGAAGACGAAAATATGCTTGTTGTGAATAAGCCATCAGGAATGCTCACTCATCCGACAACAATTGAAAGAGAAAATACGCTTGTAAATGCTCTTTTGTACAAATACGGCAATAACCTTTCAGATATAAACGGCGAATTCAGACGCGGGATTTTACACAGACTTGACCGGAACACATCAGGACTTTTAATGATTGCAAAAAATAATGAGACACATGAATTTCTTGCAAATCAAATTAAAGAAAAAACAGCGATAAGAAGTTATTTAGCAATTGTAAAGGGTTCTGTCAAAGACGAAAAAGGTGTAATAAATCTTCCAATTGGCAGACATCCGACTCAGCCTCATAAAATGGCAGTTGTTGAAGGCGGAAAGCCAAGCATAACAGAATACAAAGTTTTGGAAAGATTTAAAAATTCAACCTACATTGAATTAACATTAAAAACAGGAAGAACTCATCAAATAAGGGTTCACATGAGTTATTTCAGAACTCCGGTTTTCAATGATACTTTGTATGGCGCAAAACCTGAAAAAATTAAAACTCAGGAACAAGTTTTACAGGCTTATAAGTTACAGTTTACAAAACCGTTTTCTAATGAGATAATAAATTTGGAAATAGAACCTGACGAAAAAATACAAAAGGTTCTGAAATATTTAAGGAGTCAAAAATGATTATATTTTTAAGATTAATAACAGTTTTACTATTGATAGGTGCCGGTTATCTTTGCTATGAATTTAAAGATTATAAACTGGCAATTTTTGCGTGCTGCGGATTTATAACAGGTGTTATATTCACATTATCATACGTTTTGGATGTTTCAAGAAAACTAAAAGCATATAAGCGCGAATTAGAAAAAAGTTCTATAAATACCGATGAGAGCGATTCAAAAGTAAAAGTTTTAGAATCAAAAATAGAAGTTTTGGAAAAAGCACTAAAAGATGCATTAAATAAATAAGGCACTAGGGCACTAGGGCACTAAGATATTTGAGAGTTATTAACAATGAGTAAATTAAATGTAAAGCCTGAACATTTAAAAATGCTTACGGATATTTTTGAAAACTATTGTCCGAACGCTGAAATTTGGGCATACGGAAGCAGAGTAAACGGCGATTCACACGACGGAAGCGACCTTGATATGGTTGTAAAAAATTTTAATGACGAAAATAAAAATATTGCTGAATTAAGACAAATGCTTAATGACAGCAATATTCCGTTTTTGATGGATATTTCTGAATTTGACAGAATGCCAAACTACATGCAATCCGAAATTTTAAAAAATTATGTTATACTTTTCGGTCTTTAGTGACAAGATGTATTCGTTACACCATCAAGAACAATGTCCGAATCGTTACATTTGCCGGTAGAATAATCAGACTTTAGATAATCTGCATTGTCGTTTTGCAAAATCCAACAAGAAGCTCCTCTAAAAAAGTCACCGCCACCTGTTTGTCGAGGCAGATAATTATAGAGACATCCCGTTAAAATTGGATTACTACTTCTTCCTGGTATTTCAAATTCAAATAAATCTTTACCCTCCGTAAATGGACCTTTGTTAGGGCCGTCAATATCTACAACTATCACCTCACCACCATAATGATCAAAAAAAGATATTGACATACCATCAGCCGTTATTACTTTATAATAACTATTATTGCCATCATATTCAGAAGATTCGCCACCATTTATTTTTTTACTTTTACCTAAAGTAAAACACCCTTGATTAACATCCAAACCACATTCTTTAGATATTTTCATAAACTCTGTAATTCTTTTTCCTAATTTTTTTGACATATTTGCAGAAGATGCATAATCCTTATCTGTATACCACGATTCGTAAGAAAAATCTCCATAAATTGCTTGGGCTCTATCAAAAGCTTCTGTTAATGACGAATAAATTTTCTTAACCTTTGTCACTCTTTCTTTGTCACCGGTTGCATGGTTCAAGTTTGGCAGAGTCAATGCCGCAACTACACCGATGATGCCGATAACGATTAATGTCTCAGCCAGCGTGAACGCTGCTTGGGTGAACTGTGAACTGTGAACGGTGAACAGATGTCTTAGGAAGTTGTCCCCTCTCCCTAACCCTCCCCCGACGGGGGAGGGTAGAATTTTATATGAGAGCTTTGCTCGAATATTTAAAATTCGGGTGAGGGGTTGATATATTAAACTTTTAATAGTTGAATGGCTTAACAGTTGAAAGACATTTATTATTGTCTTAGAGCCA
>CAYLHN010000094.1:0-7807 GCA_964383455.1 uncultured Muribaculaceae bacterium
ATATTTGCATCACAATTCTTAAATTTATCACCTGATAGAAATTTTAAATTTTCATTAAATAAATTTGATACAGTTAAAACAAAATTAAAAGATTTGTCTGATTTTAAATTTATAACCGAAAGACACGAAATTACAGGATTTGATGAAGCTGAAATGGAAAGTCCCGATACTGAGGAAGTTACAGCATTATCTACAGAAGAAACCTCTAATAAAGTTTCTGAAAAAACTGCAAATAGTAAAACAAATAACTCCGATAAAATTTCTTACAAGCAGAAATTAAATATAAAAGGTGAAGAAATTATAGTAAATTGGCCTACGGAGTTTACGGGCAAAACAAAAAAAGAAATCTATAATATTAGAAAAAAATTTATTAAAGAATCTATATTTGCAAGAGAATATTATGAACCATCAGAAGAAGTTTTTGGACAAATAGCTGACAAAAAGCCTTGGATAGGTGCAGATGTATGCATAATGCCAAATTCAAATTTACAAACAACAAAAGGCCCGTCTGAAGAATCTCGTTTTATAAACAACCCGACATTGCTGGTTGCAATTGAATTTCCTTTCCGTTTTCCAAGACCAAAAGATGATAGCTGGTGCACAAAAAGAGAAACCATGTTATTACCGGAAAAAATATACTATTCAGCCAAAGCAAAAGAAATTACGGTGGCTTACGGATGGCTGCCATTTACCACAAACGGAAATTCTGCTTTTTACATGTTTAACGGCGTAAATGCAAGAGATTTAGGATATAAATATGCTTATGTTGATTTAAGTAAATCTACATACAAACCTGCATTTACCGCATCATCTAATTTAGGTAACAGCGTTCACGAATTCCAAGATTTTATTCATTTAGGAAGTTCTTGCGGTGTAGCCGGAGGGTGCAACAATGGTTCACCAAGAATGACATTTGCTGAATTTAGAGATGACTTTACAAAATACACAAAAAGATATCAAGAAATATATATAAAATTATGGAAAGAAAGACCTTCTTCCCCTCAAGACAACGCAGATATAACAGAAAGAATAATTTTAAATTGGTCATAGAGTATGTTTAAAAAAATATTTACCTTATTATTAATAATTTTTTTACAAAGTTTTTCGCTATAACCATATGCAAAAACAGTAAAAGTTATAGCATTAAATAGTTTTGATAGTCAAAATCCGCCAAAATATTTCAAAGTTAAACTTTTAGAACCATTTTACATAGAACAGGACAACTTAACCCTGGAAGAAAACTTTATACTTGACGGATATATTGACAGCGTTATTCCACCAAAAAGACTAAAACAAGATGCAACTTTTGTCTATGTTCCTACAAAATATGTTGACAATAATAATCAACCGCATAAAATTTCTGATATAATCGGAACACATTCAACAAAGATAAATACAACAGACTTGTTTGTAAGTTCGGCATTGATGCTTACAATTGGAGTAGTACCTGCTTTACTTGCAGTAACGGGATTCTTTGCAGCAGAAGGTGCTATTAAGGATAACAGCGGTAATCGTTTAAAAGCATCTGCTGATAATGCTTATAATAAAACTTTTTTATCCCTCGGCGAAAAAGGAAATGATTTACATATTAATAAATATGAACAATTTTTATTAAATATCGTAATTATTAAGTCACAAGAGCCAAATTACAGCTATACTCCTGCAAAATAAATCATCCTACCATTGAACGATTTATTTCATGTCAAAAAGAGCTAGAATACTCATGACATAGGGGATACAGCATGAAAGACATCGTAAAAAAAATTACAGAGCAAATAGAATATCTTGAAGGAGATGCATATTTTTATGATATGCAAATAAAATTTATAACATATTTAAAAGAAACTTCTCCTGAAGTTGAATCAGAGATGGAAAATAACAGTTTTGATTTTATTATAAATGAAGATAAAAGAAAAAAAGAAAATATTCTTAGAGAAATCGCTATTTTAAATGTTAAATTACAAAATTTGACAAATCAAAAGGCATGTTAATCGATACCCAAGGCTTTGTTACGTCTAAACCAAGTCAATTGTCTTTTTGCATAATTTCTTGAATGCTGCTTTAAAAGTTCAATAGCACGTTCGAATGTAACTTCACCATCTAAATATGACAAAATTTCTTTATATCCGATTGTTTCTGTAAAGTTTGGAATACGTCCGTGTTTTTTTAATAAATTCTTTGTTTCTTCTACAATACCTAATTCAACCATTTTATCAACGCGTTTATTTATCCTGTCATAAATTTCTTCACGAGGCATATTAATACCAATCCATTCAACCTCATATGGAGGCTCTTTTTGCTTGGTTAATTCAGAAATTGGTTGATTTAAAGTCTTACAAATTTCAATAGCACGAATAAGTTTTCTCTTATCAGGATTTGCAACTGTTTTTAAATAATTATTATCCAATTTATTAATATAATTAACAAGTTCATCTAATGACAAACAATTTAATTCTTCCCGTAATTCTTTATTCGGTTCAACCCTTGGAATGTCATATCCTTCTAATAAAACTCTAAAGTACAACCCTGTACCACCAACTATTATCGGAATTTTACCTTTTTTTAAAATTTTATCTATCGCTAAAGCTGCGTCATCAACGTAATTAGCCGCACTATAATCAACTTCAGGTTCAACAACATCAATCAAATAATGAGGAATACCTTCCATTTCTTCAATAGTAGGTTTTGCAACGGCAATTTGAAAATCTTTATAAACTAAACGCGAATCAGCAGAAACAATTTCACCATCTATTTTATGAGCCAACTCTACTGCTAATTTACTCTTCCCCGTTGCTGTCGGTGCTGCTATTGCTATTACCTTGGATTTTTTCTTCATAATATAAGAATAATAATACAAAAACATACATTATAAAACAGAAAATAACCAATGTCATAATAAAGTATGTAATCGGATTAAACATTGAGAAATAATTTAAAATAGTCAGAATAAAATTTAATATATTTATAGCAATAAACAATAAAATAATTTGAGGTCTTGTAAAAATTCTTTTTATAGAACATAAGAAAGCAATAATAGGGTTTTTAGTTGAATACAAAATTTCAATAGGCCAAAACATTGTAAACAATGAAAAAATTTGTATAGATGAAATAACTAACAAATACCAATAATTAATTTTTAACAACTGTTCTTTTGTCAAACTATCTAATAATAATGTCATTGCTTGTGAAGACTCAGAAGCCTCCATAAATTGAGTTATTGATATACCAATTCCACCGATAAACTTCATTCCGATTGTATAAATTGAATAAAATGTTATATCTGCAATTAACAAATATAATAAAGAAAATCCTAAAAATGATTTTATATATTCGGCTATTCCTGACGGAAATTCATTCAGCAATTTAAATGAGTCAAATTCTGCGGAATAAACATCATTTTTGTAGTTATATATTGCCATCTTAATCATATTAAACCATCCTGAGGCAAAAGCACTAACCATCAAAAACAATGTTATATAAAATAAAAACGCTGATGGCAAAGCATTTACTGAATCTTTTGCAACAGCAAGATAAATATTAAGTATGAACAAAAACAATAATAGCGGTGTTAGCATTATTGAATTTGTAAACGTTATTTTGAATGCATCTTTAAATATTTTAATCATAAAAATCTTCCATTTTATACTGTCTGTTTTTCTTTCAAAACTGATTTGTTTTCTGTTTGATTTTTTCTTTTTTTACGTCTCATCAAATCAACAAAAGCTTCAAGCCTTGTAATATAACCTGCTTTTCCGGATTGTTCATCCATTACCAGTGTCAGAATTGGAATATTGTGATCTTCTCTCATAGCAGGGAAAATATTTTGCGACATAATTTCCGGCATACAAGTAAACGGACTTATATGAATAATGCCGTCTTTTTGTTTCATATGAGCATAAGCAACATCAGAAACACACTCTAGAGCGTCCCCGCCTATATCACGGTTTAAATACGGTTTTGCCATTTTTTCCGCTCTTTGAAGGTGAGTTTCTTTATTTTGAAATATTTTTGGAATAATAGCATCTTTTAAGAAACTTCCAACTGTCAAACTTCTTCTTGTTTGAACACCCATTCTTCCCAATTCACGTTCAATATATTGATTGGAAAAAGGATCTCCTACAAGATAAATTTCACCCGTAATGTCAACATTTAATATCTCACGATTTTTGTCAATTTCAGTTTTTGCCATTTCAGTTTTAACAGCTTTTTTAAGCTTGTTCAAATCTCTGAATGAATTTACTTTTTTATACATTTCCAAACATTTATTATAATGTCTTTCTGCTTCACCTATTTTAACTTCTCTTGCTCTATAATATGACAACATTGTTTCTAAATCATCCAAAGCAAAGACCATTCTAATCATCATTAAACTAGCTCGTGCAGAGGCAATTAAATTATTTTTACCTGTCAAATCTTTGAAAAATTTAAATAAACCTTTTATTCCGTCATACAAAGACAATTCAAGATAATTTGCTTCGTATCCTAAATCCTTAAGCGCATCTTGAATATTAATCCCATAAACGCCCAATCTGCAGCAGCCGGGTGAAGTTAACATTGCAACGTAATCAGCACCGCCTTCAATAGCCTCAATAAAATTGCCTAAAATCAATTTATACGGCAAACAAACAGCTTCAGGCGCATTTTTAACACCTAAAGACAAAGTTCTTTTGCTTGTGTATGGCGGAACATAAACATCCAATCCAAATACTCTCATCGCAGCCGACCACGCTACAGATATTGTTCCCATATGCGGAAACGCGATTTTAATTTTTTTCTTTTCATTTTTATTCATAATATTACTCTTCCATATTAAATTTTAAATCAGGTTTTCTTGCTGCCAAAGTTTCATCTATTTTTTTTACAGGAGTTAAATTTGGAGAACTCAAAATAACTTCTTTATTTTCGTCAGTCTCTTTAGCAATTTTTATCATAATTTCTATAAATTCGTCAAGTACTTTCTTATTTTCTGTTTCAGTAGGCTCAATCATCATTGCCTCATGCACAATTAGCGGAAAGTATATCGTTGGAGGATGAACACCGCTATCCATAAGTCTTTTTGCAATATTTAATGTAGAAACACCCTTTTCTTTCTGGTTATCGCCTGACAATACAAATTCGTGCATACAAGGCTCGTCATAAGGCAATTTATAGTAATCTTTAAGTTTTTCTTTGATATAGTTTGCATTTAAAACCGCATCTTCACTAACTCTTTTCAAATTAGAACCCATCATTAAAATATAAGCATATGCTCTGACTAAAACGCCAAAATTACCGTAATAAGCTTTTGCCTGACCTATAGAATATTTAATGTCATAGTTTCTGTAATACTTGTTTCCATTATAAGAAATAACAGGAACAGGTAAAAACTCTCTCAATTTATCAACAACAGCAATTGGGCCTGCTCCGGGGCCGCCGCCGCCATGAGGAGTAGAGAAAGTTTTATGCAAATTTATATGTACTATATCAAAACCCATCAATTTTGGATTTGTATATCCCATAATTGCATTAAAATTTGCACCGTCATAGTATAATAATGAACCGTTCTTATGCATTAACTCAGAAATTTCAAGAACATTTTCTTCAAAAATACCCAAAGTATTTGGATTTGTCATCATTATTGCCGCAACATCTTCATTCAAAAGCTCTTTCAATGCGCCAATGTCAACCTGACCTCTTTCGTTTGATTTAACCTGAACAATCTCAAAACCTGCCATGTTAGCACTTGCAGGATTTGTACCGTGTGCCGAATCAGGAATAATAACTTTTTTTCTGTTTTCACCTTTAACTTCAAAATATTTTTTTACAATCATCATGCCTGAAAATTCGCCATGAGCACCTGCTGCTGGCTGTAGGCTTACGGCATCCATTCCTGTAATAGTTTTTAAAGCTTCCTGCAAATTAAACATTAATTCTAAAGAACCTTGAACGTCCTCATCTTTCAACAGAGGATGAATATTTAAAAAGCCTTCCAGGTTAGCAAGATATTCATTAACTTTAGGGTTATATTTCATTGTGCAGGAACCGAGAGGATAAAATCCTTTTTCGATACAAAAATTTTTATCGGAAAGTTCTTTATAATGACGTAAAACATCCAATTCGGTAGTCTGAGGTAAACCGATTTTGTTTTGTCTCAAAAATTTATTATCAATAAAATCAATTCCCTCAATCTTATCAACAAAATTAATTCCATCCAAATTATTTGATTTTTCAAAAATTGTTTTCAATTTAAATCATCTCCTGTTTTGCAAGCTCTTTTTTAATTCTGTTCAAGCCTGATTGGATAATTCTCGAAATTCTTGAAGGTGATATTTGATATTCTTCTGACATTTCTCTAAGCTTTTTATCTTTAAAAAACTTTTGTTCAATAAATTCTTTTTCTCTTGGCGGAAGTGTCGTCAGAAGAGAAGAAACCTTGTTTTTAAGCTGATAAAATTCCATTGATTCTTCAGGGCTTCTGTCATTTGAGCGGATAATTGTAGGATTTTCTGCCTCAGCCATTTCTTCAACGGATAATATTGTTTTATACATAGTTTCACGAACATCTTCGGCATTTAAAACTTCTCGTTTTTGCTTCATTGAATACCACTTATAACGTCTTCTGACTTCATTTCTTATAGACCACTTAATTGCGGTTGAAAGATATGAATTGTTATAAGAATCTTTTGATTTTTGCTTAAACAAAACGTATAAAGTTTGAGTAGCTATATTAACCATCTCAAGATAGTCAAGCAAGTGTGAGGTTGAAGACATTTTTGAAGCTTCAACTTTACAAACTGATTCAATAAGTGATTGATATTCTTTTAAATTTACTGCTTTTTCTACAGGCATAACCATAGCCCTATACATGATTCTTACTTTATTATACCAAATATTATATTTTTTAGATTAAATTGTTAAATATTAATTACAATTAAAACAAAAGACGTAAAACTTAAAGCTTTACGTCTTTTTAAAAATTTTAATCAAAATTATTCAGCCAATAATTTTTTAGCGGCAAGAGTTAATCTTGATTTTTTTCTTGAAGCGGTATTTTTGTGCAAAATACCTTTAGAAACTGCCTTATCGCATAATTGATATGCTTTTGACAAAGCTGATTTCATAGCTTCTTCATCTTTGGCTTTAGCTAATTCCAACACTTTTTTCAATGCTGTTTTGATAGAAGTTTTGAATGCAACATTTTTTTCGTGATTTCTTTCTGCTGTCAAAACTCTTTTTTTAGCTGATTTAATATTTGCCATTTTGTCCTTCTTTCTTTTTTTGAGACAACCTAAGGGTAATGAAGCCTTAAATTTCTCTGTACTCGAGGATGTGAGTACGAACATATTAGAATAAAAAAAAACAAATGTCAAACAATTATAAGGCAGTAAGGGTGTGAACAGTGAACGGTGGTGAGTGAACAGTGAACATCTGAGGCATTAAGATACTAAGGCACTAAGGCAGTAAGAATAAAAATCTTAGTACGAAAGTGCCTAATCACCCCATCCCTAGCCCTTCCCCATCCGAGGAAACGAATTTTTACAAAAGATACTAGGATACTAAGGCACTAAGGCAGTAAGGCAGTAAGAATATAAATAAATGTAAAATAAATAGCTTACAAGGATTGACAACGTACGAAAAAACCTAAATAATGATAGAGTAGTAATAAGTAAAAAGGAGGCATAATATGCACAAAAATTTAATTTCGGGGGGGGGGTAAAACCCGCTTGTAGTAAGGAATTCAACCTATTAAACAAATTTATTAATTATTTAAAGGCACTAAGTTACAATGGCACTAAGACACTAAGAAATGTCTTTCAACTGTTAAGCC
>CAYLHN010000095.1:0-7696 GCA_964383455.1 uncultured Muribaculaceae bacterium
CTATGGCACTAAGACAATAAGAAAAGTCTTTCAACTGTTAAGCCATTCAACTATTCAACAAATAATAGGTCAACCCCTCACCCGAATTTTAGATATTCGAGCAAAGCTCTCATATAAAATCCTTCCCTCCCCCGTCGGGGGAGGGTTAGGGAGAGGGGACAACTTCCTAAGACATCTGTTCACCGTTCACAGTTCACAGTTCACCCAAGCAGCGTTCACGCTGGCTGAGACATTAATCGTCATCGGCATAATTGGTGTGGTTGCGGCGTTGACTTTACCAAATTTGAATCATGCGACAGGCGATAAAGAAACTGTAACGAGATTACAAAAAGCATATTCAATGTTATCTGAGGCCAATGATAGAGCAGTTGCCATTTATGGGCCTGTATCGGAATGGTCAGGAACTTGTAAACGTGACAGAGATAATTTTTCAGCTTGTTGGATTAAAAGAGTTGGGGAATTTATGAAAGTATCTAGTACCTGCATAACTCGACCTGAAAGTCTTTACCAAGCTTCTTCTTGTGAGTTTTTGCGTGGAGCTGGTGATTATTGGGCTACAGATGATTATTGGGCATTTATGTTATCAGATGGAACTGCTTTTGCGATTAATGATTATGACTGTCGTGATTGTGATTGCTCTGATGATAATATATCAGATATATGTTTTCCATTAATACATGTTGACATAAATGGTTCTAAAAAGGGCAAAAATACGTTTGGTACTGATCAATTTGCATTCTCAATATCTGATTCTCTAGGTGTAATTCCTTACAATGGCTCTTTTAGCTCGTGTATAAGTAATAAAGATGAGTTTTGTACTAATTGGATATTAGATTACGGTAATGTTGATTATTTAAAAGCAGATTCGGCAGGCAAATGTAACGATAATCCGTCAATTATTTTGGATGGTGTAAATAACACATCTTGTCATTAATTTTAAAGTTTGGAAAAGGGTATATAAAATATACCTTTTTACTTATCCAAAGCTATTTTTTGTATTTGTAAACTAATGTAACAATTTCTCATTTTTTTGGATTATTTATTCAAGATTCATGCAATTTTTATCGTTTTAAACCGTTGTATAACATGTAATTACATAGGTTTGCGCAAATGACAGGTGACCAACAATACAATATCGGAAAGAAAAATCCTTTCCAAATAGATTTTGGTAAACTTAAATCAGGCATAAAAGCAGAAGAATTTAAGGATAATGCTGCTATGCTTGAAATTTTTAATGCAAGCGATTCTAACAAAAACAGTGTTTTAGAGGATAATGAGGTTTCTGTTTTTGTTGACAAATTAACTCAAGCCGCAGGCGAAGATAAAACGCTTGATGAGTCTGAGACTAAAGCCATGCTTAAACAAGAAGCAGAGGCGCAGCGTCAAGCAGGTGAAAAAACTTCAAAAACAAAAGTTAAAGATAAAGATGTATTTAGCTTTTTAAATAAATGGCAAAGCTTAAGCGAAAAATCAACTGTTAAATCTTCAACTGTTCAAGGTGATAAGCGGGTTGTTCTTTACGAAGACGGCGCTCAGGAAGTTATTAACAGAGACGGTTCAAAAATTTTAACTACTGTCGCAGGTAATATAAAGTCTGTTAAATCTTTTGCCTCAAACGGCAAGCTTGAAAAAGAAGAACAAACTGACGAAGAAACAGGTATTATTGAAACTATTTTATATGATGAAGACGGAAATGTTACAGAACACAAAAGAACAGGTAAAACTGCAGACGACAAAACTGTTACTCAAATTTTAGATGATAATGGCAGACCGTTAAAAGAAATTATTAATGAAGGTCAGGAAGATGAAACCGTAAGCGAATTTAATTATACTGACGATAATTCTTACACCAAAACAACAACCGCAGGAAATGCAAAATCAACAATAGTTGTAAAAGACGGTGAAGTATCTACAATAGAGGCTGCACAATATAAAAACGGAATAAAGGTTCAATCTTATTCTAAAGATGAAGAAGG
Source organism: uncultured Muribaculaceae bacterium (assembly GCA_964383455.1). Taxonomy (GTDB): domain Bacteria; phylum Cyanobacteriota; class Vampirovibrionia; order Gastranaerophilales; family Gastranaerophilaceae; genus UBA6984. The sequence goes on from CAYLHN010000095.1 coordinate 1,977, forward strand.
TAATCAAACAGTTACATTCTATAATGATAACGGTCAAAAAGTATTTGACGAAGTTACAAGTGAAGATGGCTCTTTAACGAGAACTGTGTATAATCCTGAAAATGGCAGAAAACTTGCTGCTGAATTACATAAAGGTGATGAAGTTTTTGTTGCAAAATACGACGGTAAAGGCAATACTATCGTAGTTGTTCAAAACGGCGAAACTTTTGACAAAATCTGTCAGGATTTTGACAGAACACCATCAGAATTGGCTGCCTCAAATAAAGGTAATTTACATAAAAATGCCCATGGCAAATATTATTTTACTGCAGGTCAGGAAGTAAAAATTGCCGGTGAATTGCCGCCAGACCACGAAGGCTTAAAAGGACGTACATCTTCAGAAGAAGCCCGTGCAGAATATAAACAACAGGTTTATCAAAGAACTGCACAAAAACTCCAAGGTAAAGAATTAAAAGAAATTACGTTTAGGAAAAATTATTCAAGTTTATCAGAATATGCAGTTGATTTGTTGCGTTCAGAAGGTGTATCAAAACCAACAAACAAACAAATTGCAGATAAAACAAATGAGCTGGTTGTTATAAACGGAAATATTGTACCTAAAAAAGGTCAAAAAATCAGAGCCCCAAAAACTGATTACGAAATCAGACAAGAACGTACTCAAGCACAAGCTCAGGTTGCTTCAGGTACAAAACAATCTGTTATAACCACAATGAAAGCAAAATATAATGCAGCTAAAGAAAGCTTTGACCATCAAATGGATAAAGATGGCTGGGCTGCAGATGTTGCCGATGCATTCGCTCACCTTTGGAATAACGATTTGTGGGAAACTACAGGTAATACTGCATCAATGGTTAGACGTGATTTAGATGCATACAAAAGGCAAATAACAGAATTAGACGCGGCTCGCCAAAACGGAACATTTGAAACTAAATTCAAAGAAGTATTCGGAGTTGAATACAGCCAAGAAAAAGTTCACAATTATAATCAAAAGCGTGAAAAATATGTTGAGGTTGCGTCTGTTGCAGCCGGTTTAAGAGCACTGAGCGCTTGTGAAGAAAGAATAAAAATTGAAACTGACAGAGAAGTTTCCAGAATGTATGGCCCTGGTGCAACTGAAGGTGCTATGCATTATCCTGACGGCACACCGTTTAACAAAGCAGGTGCAGTTGAAAGATATGATGCAGCAGCTGAAAAAAGAAGCTGCCTTGAAGAATTATTAGGCTTAGAAAAGGGTGCATTGAATGAAGTTAGTGAAACTGAAATCAATTCAATGTTTAGCAAAGTTAAAACTAAATTGCAAGAACAATTTAGAGAAGTTTCTGGCGGCAAGTCTCTAGATCAATATCAAAAAGAAATGCAGGATGCATATACAAAAGCATACGGTACAGAAAACGACATTGTAGCCCGTGTAGAACAATACAACATGTCACAAGATGCCGGTGCCGCTGCAGTTAAATCTGTTGCAAAAATTGCCGGAGCAATAGTTGTTACAGTTCTGTCAGCAGGAACAGCCTCTCCGACTCTGGTTGCGGCAATAGGCGCAGCAGGCGTTTCGTTTGCTGTTGATGCTTCAGATATGGCTTCAAATAATGTTTATAATTCAGCAGAAGAATATTTAGTTGCGGCAAGGGATGCTGCAATTGATGGTGCATCTCAATATTTCGGAGGTCAGGCTACTCAATATATCAAAGGTGCCGGATTCTCAACTCCTGTAAGATATGCTTTGACAACTGCAACAGAAACAAGTTTTGACGCAGCCGCTGAATATTTAAAAACCGGTGAAGTTACCTTGCAGAATGTATTGTTATCGGCAGGAGGTTCGTTAGCAGGACAATTTATCGGTGATGCTATTGAGACAAGACAACAACGAAAAGCAGATAATGCAGTTGCAGCACAATGGTCAGAAATGTCATCTGAGCAGCAATGGGCTCAGGTCGAAAATGATCCTAGATGGCGTAAAGCAATACAATCAGATGTAGATCCAATGCATAACAATGATTTGCTTCCTAAAAATTGGTCTCAGATGACTGATGAACAGAAGAGAGCATTCAATCAGCAAAGACAGTTAGCAAGTCAAGCTTGGAAGGCAAGAAATACATATGCAGATATAGATCCTATGTTAAGACCTATACCTGATGAGTTTAAAAAGCCTGCAAATTTTGACACTCTTTCTAAAGAAGAACAAAAAGCTTTTATAAAAAAACAAAAACAGTATGATGCTCAAATAAGACAAGAACATGCTGATTGGCTTCACAGACATCAAGGTGTTGAAGCAGATGTAAGAACAAGTTTGACTACTGACGCACATCACAGATATGTTCAAGATTATTCAGCAGAAGATTTAGGCAGAGTCGGAACTCAAGTTACAAGTGCCGATGCAGGTGCTACAGTCTCTTTTGATGGTCAGCCAATAGCTACAGCAGTCGGTGAAAGAGTAGAAATATCTTACAGCCAATATGTAGATGCACGTGTCGATGGTGAAATGTTCCGTTCTTCAGGACTAAACCAAGATATTACTGATTTAAACGTAAGATTATACGGTCACGGTTCTTCAAATGCTGCAGCATTAGTCGGTGTAGATGTTAATACCAGAGGAGCATTGACAAGAACACCAAGAGCTATAGAAATGGGCTTATCTACAGATGATAAATTGATGGATGTTGCTCACGATTTAGCAACTAATGCATACTCGGGACGTGCATTGCCTGCAGATAGCGGTCTTGAACTAATAGACGAAATAACAGATTCAACAACAGGTTTACATGCAAAGGCATATAAACAAGACGGAAAAGTATTTATTACATATTCAGGTTCATCAGATCAATTAGATTTCAGAGTTGATCATCAAATGATAGACGGAAATCTTCCTGATCAATATGCAGGTGCAATCGCATTTAAAGATAAAATAAAACAGCAATTCCCAGATGCAGATGTAATAGTAACAGGTCATTCATTAGGCGGTTCTTTATCCGAATTAGTTGCATCATCGGATGCAGACGTGCTTGCGATAACCTTTGATGCTGTAGGCACAAGAAGTTTAGTGCAGAACAATGGATTAACTGATTATGGCAACTCTTGCAATATTATCGTAAATGGCGATAATATATCAAATGCATATGAACATGTTGGATACACAACAAGAATGGATGGTAATGGCGTTGCAGGTACTGTAACAAGACCTGATGGTGATGTTGTTACAGTTCGTACAAATAGTGCACATGCTTTAGATGCAACAGATAACGCTTCGCAATTGATAAGCGCAAGAGAAGCAGTTTTGAATAGCGGAATAGAGCATCAAGCTCCAAGCGTGGCAGATGTATCCGGCAGAAATTATGAAGTGAAATCTACTGTGGTTGAAGTAACAACTGCAGAAGCTACAAATGAATGGTGGAGAGCTCAGGGCTACACAGAACCTCCATATTTACCGGGTACAGAAGTACAGGTTATAGAATTGACTGAACCAACAACATTTGTAAGAGTTATGGACGGAGATAATTCAGGTGTGTTCGGCGGCTGGGTTATGAGAGCCGAAGATTTATTAAATCCTGACGGAACTCCAATGACTCCGTTAGAAATTCAACAAAAATTTGCATTAAAAACAACACCAACGCATGTTGTTGATGTTACATTGCCTGCAGGAACTCAATTAAGAATGGGCGATGTTAACCCTCTTGAAGCTTGGGGTAAAAAAGGCGGCGGTACTCAATTTGATTTAATAGGTCAAAGAGTTGGTGAATTTGACAATGCAAGAAGAATAGAAGATTTAAAAATTAAGAAAAAATAAAAATGAGTGATGTTAAATATACTGATTATGAAATAAAGTTTGCCGTAAAAAAGGTTCGCTTTAACTTGAAAATAAGAACACTGATTTCTGTCGGTAAATTTGTTATCGTTCTGTTAGAAGTTCCATTTTCAGATAATAAAACATTAAATAATATTCATGCCTTTAATATGCTTGGAGATAAAGTTTGGACAGTTCAATCTGTTTCAGAAAAATATCCTAATTTACAAAACTATTTACCGTTTGAAAATTTAGTTTATTCTGATAATCAGCTAAAAGCTACAGATTTTATGGGACGCAGATTTTTTATTAATGTAAATGATGGGCGTATTGTTGACATGGATGTTGTAAAATAATGTTTGACAAATTATATTAAACGCTGTATAACTCAATCATTGGTTTATGTTATGGCACAAGATGTTCAATTTAGAAAAAATATACTTTTTATAAATAACAAAACTTTGAAATTTGATTATGAAGTTGGAAATGCTTTTAATGTTGAAGACAAAATAGTTTTTTTATTAAAAATTCCGTATGAAGATGAAACTTTAAGAAATATTTATTGTATTAATAAAGATTGTCAATTTTTATGGCAAGTTCAATCTGTTTTAGAAGTGTATCCTGAATTAAATGAAGAACTTCCTTTTGAAGGAATGACAAAAATTTTTAATGGAAAAATATCGGCATATGATTTTTATGGCAGAAATTTTGAAGTTGATTCTGTAAACGGCAAAATAAAAAATTATAAAATAGTAAAATAAAATTAATATTTCTTAAAAAATATACTTTTAAACTAAAGAATTCAAACATTTATGTCGATATTTATGTTGTAAGTATTAGATAAATACGGTATGAGTATGAGTATAGATAATGTAAGCAGCACCAATACTAAGGTTACTTCAGCAGAAAAAAGAAAGTCTGCCGAAGTAAACCATGATAACAAACCTTCTGAAAATCAGCAGAGTGAGTTGATTTCAAAAGAAGGTAGTTCAGCAGTGAGAAGCACAGGCCTTTCAGGAGTAAAACTGCATCGTACGATGACGGTTAATCAAGGTGGTAAAGATTATCGTGTTGAAGGAAAATATCGTGTTGTTAATGATATGACCTCAGAAGAAGCAAATATGTTTTGGGCAACAAAAGGTTATAAAGATGAACCTTACAAAGACGGACAAAATGCGGATATAATTCAACTGAAAGAAGATACAAAATTTGTAAGAACATATGATGGAGAAAATTCAGGACAAGCGGGTTCATGGGTTATGAAGTATGAGGATGTAAAAGGGCTTACACCGACACAAATCGCAGATAAATTTGCATTACCACAAGTTCCTAAATATATTTGTGATGCAGAGATTCCGGCAGGTACTTTTTTAAGAACAGGTGAATGTAATCCTTTATATGGATGGAACGGTGGTGGCCAACAGTATGATTTAATGGGTGTTCGTACCGGAAAATTTACTAATGAACGTGAAATCGGCATTGCCGTAGCATAGTAAATAATGAAATTTTAAATTAACAAACTTAACAAAAAGTATTGTTAACCGAAATTAAGGGTTGACAATACTTTTTTCTTGTTGTTATATATATAGTACGACACTTAGCTGAATTTTTGTGCTGAAAAATTCAAGCTTTGAACAAAAAAAATAATAAGTAAATTACATAAAAGGAGAATTTATGCCAACAATTAATCAGCTTGTACGCCAAGAACGTAAAAAGCTAGTAGACAAAACAAAATCACCGGCATTAATGGAATGCCCTCAAAGACGTGGTGTTTGTACAAGAGTTTATACAACAACTCCGAAAAAACCTAATTCAGCACTAAGAAAAGTTGCCAGAGTTAAATTAACAAACGGATTTGAAGTAACATCATATATTCCGGGTATCGGACACAACTTGCAAGAACACAGTGTTGTTCTTATCAGAGGCGGAAGGGTTAAAG
>CAYLHN010000096.1:0-7515 GCA_964383455.1 uncultured Muribaculaceae bacterium
CTTATACAACTTATTCAGATGATAGTAATAAAGGTGCAGCATATAAGGTTGATTTAAATATTAAAAATCTAGAAGAATTTGGATTTAGATTAGTGGATGCTAGCGGAAAAGCTGTTAATCCTGCTGATTATCCAAATGTAACATCTGCACAAATGTATGCAATGATTGAATCAGGTGAATTTAGATTAATACAAGAAGCTACAGAGGAAAACGGTAAAGAATACTTTGATAGCGAAGGTAAATCTATAGGTCTTTACCGTGATATCACAGCATCAGAAAACTACAATATGAATACTGAATATGATACAACAGAAGTAGCAAAAGCAGAAGCAGAGTACAATGCAGCAAATATGAAGATTAACAACAAAGAAAAATTGTTAGATAACGAATTGAAAAAATTAGATACAGAACACAATGCATTGCAAACAGAAGCAGATTCAGTTAAAAACTTAATCGGCAAAAATATTGAAAAATCATTCAACTTGTTTGCATAATAGATTTTAAAAAACAGACACACAATTTTCCTTATTTCCTTCCCTATACACAAATTTTTAAACCGCTTTCGAGCGGTTTTTTTTTGCCCACAAAAGCAAAAAAAATTTCCTTATTTCCCCTCTCACAAAACAATACTTAATTGTTTTGTTCGGCAGAGTCCTATACACAAATTTTGATGGTTATTTCTTCGGAAATAACCTTATTTAAAAAAAAATATTTAAAAATAAAATAAAGAATCGACCATATTGAAAAGAGTAATTTTATCTTAACGAAACATAAACAATGCAAGCATTGTTTGAACGTAGTGAGTTTGCTTGCTTGGGTTGAGTTTAGATAAAATTAACGAATGTAAATTGGTCGCAGCTTTTATGAAACTTTTGCTGCCAAAAGTTTCCTCCGTCCGAGCAGGACACTCTATACACAAAATTTCAACTGCTTTCGAGCGTTTTTTGCACCGATAATCAAATATTAAAATTGTAAAATATTGTAAAATATGTTTCCAAAAAAGGCAATAAAAAATCTTGAGGAGATATATATAGGTATGCTTAGTCCGATTAGTGTGTCTTTTAATAAGGTTCAAACACCTGCAATCAGCAAGTGTCACACTATTCCTGCGGCTTTAAAACCTCTTCAGGCAGACACATTTGTACGTTCAACATCAAACATTTCATTTACATCGGTTGATAATTCAGCTATCGGCGATGCCCTAAGAGAGTTAGGAGATGTTCCTTGTCCTTATTGCGGAACAAGAATAATCAGAGGAAAAGAGATTTCTCACCTTAAAGATTCTAATTTAGGCGGAAAAAGTAAAGACGCTATTAAACTTTTAAAACCATTTGAAGACAGAATGCACCCTATTGAAAAACAGGTATTTGGCATACTTGAAGACTTAAGCAAACAATATCCAAATAAGAATTTAAGAGAAACACTTGACACAGTAAGACCACAACATTTAGAAAATGTTAAACAGCAAGAATTTGAAATTTTTAAAAACATGTCGAAATATGTTAATGAAAATATAAAAGACGAAAATCAACAAAGCAATTTAAACAAATTGATTAATGAATCTGTCGGAATTATCGAAAAACAAGATGAAAACTACATTTTCCGCAGACGCAGATTTATGGAAAAATTGGGTAATATTACAAAAAACATGACTGATGAAAACCTTATAAAAGGTGTAAAAGAAATTGCCGAAGAGCTTCCAAAATCACAGGATAATGTAAGCACATTCATCGTTAAATATACACAAAAAGATCCAAAGACTAAGCAGGAAAAATCTTCATTCCAATTGGGATTAGCGTTAGTAGAACCTTCTGTTGGCTCACTTGAGCACATTGTTCCAAGACATCCTCAAGACAAAACTAAAAAAGGCGGAGAAAATAAATATTCTAATTATATTTATGCAAGCCGTGAATGGAATACAAAAAGACAGAATATGCCGCTTGATAAATGGGTAACTTTACATCCTGAAATCAAAGAAAACATGCAAAAATATATGGATGCGGTTATTGAGAAAATTAATAGCGGTAAAGCAATGAAAAAATGTAAAGAATATCCGCTCATTGTTGCAAAAACATTAGAAGAAGAATCAAAAGGCTTACTTAAACTTGATACTTCAAAACTAAATTTGGACAAAATAAAGAAAAAATCTAAAAACAGATTTGTTGAAATGTTTGGAAATTTGAAGCAAGTTATTGCAAATTAAAAACAGGCTCCAGTTTATCACTCAAAGAATCAGTCAACTCGTTATAATTTTTTGATACCGGAGTCGGTTTTGCTGTTTTGACTGTTTCTAAAAAAATACCAGAGGAATTTGGTTTACCATTTAAAAACACGGATGAATTTGCTACATCAATTCTTGCGGGTGTAATCAAACCGCTTTCAGTCATTTTAGAAATATTTTCTTTTGAAGAAAGATATTGAATAAATTTTATTGCTTCACTTTTATTTTTTGATGTTTTTGAAATTGCCCATCCCGAAGCATCAAGAGATACAATACTTCCCTCTTTACCTGAAGGAAAATTAATAACATCCCAATCAAAATCCGCAGAACTTCTGTATTTTGGAACCATCCATCTTCCCGATAAATGCATTGCAAGTTTTTGCTGTAAAAACATTTGTGCCATTGTTGCACTGGCACTTTGTGATTTTTTAGGTGCAATATTATATTTATTTCTTAAATCAGCATAAAATTTTAAACCCTCTTTTGATTTTTCGTTATCAATTATTTGATATTTTAAATCATCTGAAAGAATACCGCCGCCATTACTCATAAGATATGGAAGATAATACAATTCATTTTCATCAAAACTTATGCCGAAAATGCCGTGTGATTTAAATTTTAAACCTATTTTAATTAAATCATTAAAATTCCATTGTTTTGAAGGATAATTTATTTTATATTTATCAAAAAGTGTTTTATTATAATAAACAACCAAAGTTGAGACATCTCTTGGAACGGCCAAAAGTCTGCCTTCATAACTCAAAGCACTAAGTGTTTTTTCGTAAAAAGCTTCTCTATTTATATCCGAGCTTAAATCTTCTAAAAAATCAGAATAAACAGGTATATTCAGATTGTTTATAAAAATGACGTCAGGTGCTAAATTTGAGGCAAAGAGCAAGTGAATTTTTTGAAAATAATTTTGCGGAATATGTAAAAAATCTATTTTTATATTTGGATTTTGATTTTCATATTCAGCAAGAATCGGCTTTAGAATTTCTACTTCAGACTGAGAGCCCCAGCTTGCAAACTGAATAACAACTCTGTCATCTTGCTTTGTGCATCCTGTAGACAATATAAGAATAAAAAATGAAATAAGATAAATAAATTTTTTCATTTTATAAATCCAGTAAAGGTCTTATACTATTAGGTTTCACTTCGACAAGAGTTTTATAATTACCTAGTTTTACGATATAAATTAAAGTTTCTTCATCAGGCTGTTCGTTAATTCTGACTTGCATTTTTCCGTCGATGTTTTCTTTAAATTTTCTTATAATATTAACGTTTGAGCCTACATAACTAATTATTGCATTAACACCGTCAACATTAACATGAGCAAATCCTCTGAAAGAATCAATTACATACTTTGATTCAACTTTTAAATGATCAAAAGGATTTACTTCTTCTTTTTGCTGCGATTCTGACAAATCTTCCGTTTGACTTTCTTTTTCTGCGATTTCTTCATATTCGTCTTCATTTATTTCTTCATATTCATCGCCGTTCTCATCAACGTAAATATATTCTTCATCATCTTCAATTTCATTTTCTTCTTCCAATTGAACATCTTCGACTTCTGAATCTTCAAATTCTGCATCTAAATCATATTCATCGTCCATTGCAACTTCTTCTATGTTGTCATAATTATTTGAATATAAATTTTCATCACTTGCATTTTCGTCTTCATATATAACAAAATCATTTTCATTTGCTATTTCATCAGCAATTTCAGAAAATTCATCTTGTTCATCCTGTTCGTATATGAAAGGAGAGTTTTCTTGAGAAGGTTCAACATCTTCATCAAATAATTTTTCTTCATCTTCTTTACTTATAGGAGTTAATGGATTTTTAAAAATTGCTTTTTCAATATCTTTTGAATTTTCGTCAAACACTGACATATCGTGTACCTCATCTATTAAATTGAATGAATTATTATTTTTAGCTAAATATGGATTTTTGTAATCATTAAACGAATTTGATTTTTCTATATAGCTTGTTGAGACAGGTTGAATATTAAATCCTTCTTTGTTATCTTCTTCAAAATTACTGCGTGACGTATTATACACATCCATATCCGAATATGTAGGGTATGAAGGTTCAAAATGTTCTTCTTCATTATGAATTAATCTTGTCTTCAAAGGAGTTTCATCCTTGTTAAGTTTTGCTATAAAATCTGCAACAAGTTTTATTAACACTCCGAGCAATATTAATTGTAATATAGTCGCAAAAGAATTAAAAGATATTCTTATTGATAAAATTTGCTTAGTTTTTCTTACAACTTTTTGTTTGAATCTTATCAATTTTTTAAAGAATGCTAAATCATCTTCTGAAATATCATCTTCTACATTGGAAGATGTTGTTTTTTCCTCAGCTTCTTGAGTTTGTTCTTGCTTTTCGTCTTCAACTTGCTGTTGAGTCTGTTCTGCTGATGGTGTTTCATCAGGAGGAACAGTTGATTGCGATTCCAAATTAGGCGGAAGAGTTAAAACTTCCGAAATGGTATTATTTCTGTTTTGCTGAATTCTTTGTGAAACATTTTCATTTCTTTGTCGTGAAATTTGCTGAGAAGTTGGAGCAACATAATCCTGTGGAGATTTACGTTCGGTATTTGAAGCAAAATCCGAATTAGAAACAGGTTTTTGCTGATTCAAGACTCTTTGCGGAAGCGCCATTGGCACTTGTTGATTTGCTGTATATGATTTATTTACTGTTTTTGGCGCATATGAAGTTTTGTTTGCAGTTGTTGATTGAGCTTTTTTAGATACAATTACTTGAGGTACAACTTCAATCGGCCTTTTACTGTCTATAGTAATTTTTGTATACCCTTTGTCAGGCAAAGATGAGTACTGCTGAGCCTTAACTTCAATACCGTTTAGTGCAGGAATATCGCTGACATCAGGATTTGAATAAACAGATGTTGATGTTTCCGGCAACAAAATAACATACTGATTATTTGGCTTTTTATTTACTATAATTTCGTCTTTGTAAGGTTTTTCCGTATAAATATTTATTTTAACAGAGTTTTCAGACGTTTGATCAACATCAACGCCGACAAGGTCATTTACGTTCGCAGCAAATGTTTGCGAGGCCATAAATAAACTTATCAATATTAAGCTGTATTTTACTCTCTGTCTGTACACGGACTTTCTCCTGAGCTTAATATTATCATTATAATTATAAAAAATATATGAAATTTTCTAAAAAATCCTCTTTTTAATCTAGACTAAACGCAGGATTTTTTTTATGATATTCTAAAAATATGAAAAGCGGTTTTGTAACAATAATAGGACGCCCAAATGTCGGTAAATCAACTCTTTTGAACAAAATTTTGGGACAAAAAATTGTAATTGCAACAGATAAAGCTCAAACTACAAGAAAAAGAATTAAAGGAATACTTACAAACGAACGGGGACAAATTGTTTTTGTTGATACTCCCGGCGTACATAAACCTTTAAATAAACTCGGAGAATTTTTACTTGATGAGGCAAAAGTTGCAGTTCCTGACAGTGATGTAATTTTATTTTTAGTTGACGGTTCTGACCCTGCAGGAAAAGGCGATAAGTGGATAGCAGAAAATATTATTAAAAAAGCACAACAGCCTGTAATAATTGTTTTGAATAAACTTGATAAAATAAAAAAACAAGAAAAAGTTGAAGAAAATTTATTGAGTTATAAAACTCTTTTTGAAAAGAATTTTCCGACAGTAAAAATATCTGCAAAAACAGGCAGAAACATTGATACACTTATTGATAACATCTACAGAAAACTTCCCGAAGGTGATTTACTATATCCCGAAGATGTTCTGACAGAAGAAACAATGCGTGATGTAGCATCAGAAATTATTAGAGAAAAGATACTTATAAACACTCAGGATGAAATTCCGCACTCTATTGCGGTAATGATAGACAAATACAGTGAAGAAGAAACCATTGATAAAATATACGCAACAATATATTGTGAACATAAAAGTCAAAAGGGAATTTTAATCGGCAAAAACGGTTCTTTGTTAAAAACAATAGGAACACAAGCCCGCCTTGAACTTGAAGAAATTACAGAAAAAAAAGTATATCTTGATTTGACAGTCAAAGTTGAAAAAGACTGGCGTAAAAAAGACAAAACTCTACAAACCTTTGGTTACAAATCGGAAGATAAGTAAAAAATTTGTTGAACAGTTGAACAGTTAACGGTTGAATGGTTATATTTATGGTATCCCTTGCAAATCAATAAACTATATTTGTTTATTAGTTACAACTAGGATTTGATTCTGTCATAACGTTTCCATTTTGACACGTACCATTCTCATCTATCAACTTCAAATAATCGGCATTGTCATATGTTAATATCCAATATGCCGCATAACCTCTTCGTCCACTCAAATCCAGCATTAGTTTATCAAATGTGAGAACTTTATTCATACCATAAGGTATTATGCCAAGTTTTTCATCAATATTAAATCTAAAATAATCTACACCCTCTTTATGAGAGCCCTTATTTAGCCCATCTATATCCACATCCACATCATTGTATGCAATACCAATAGACATTCCATCAGCAGTTATGACTTTATAATAATTTTTATTATCATAACCTGTACAGCTCATATCTTCAGTTGCCGCACAATCTTTGGATAACTTCATAAATTCAAAAATTCTTTGACCTGTTCTTTCGCCACAAGCATCCCAATCTCTATTATAACAATCTAAATCATTAAACCATTCTTCAAAAGAACCATAAACTGCCTCGGCCCTATCAAATGCCTCTGTCAGTGATGAATATATTTTCTTAACTCTTGTAACTTTTTCTTTATCACCCGTCGCGTGGTTTAAATTTGGCAAAGTCAATGCCGCAACTACACCGATTATGCCGATTACGATTAGAGTTTCGGCGAGCGTAAAAGCTTTAGCTTTTACGAGTTGAATGGTTGAATGGTTGAACGGTTGAATAGTCCAGTCATTGCGAGAAAATCTCTGATTTTCGCGGCAATCCATTGGTATATTTGTGAACTGTGAACAGTGAACTGCTCCCTCTACCTGCGGGAGAGGGCTGGGGTGAGGGGTTAACCTCTTATTTCCCATATGGCTTAACAGTTGAAAGACATTTCTTAGTGTCTTAGTGCCATAGTATCTTAGTGCCTTTAAATAATTAACAAATTTGTCTGATAGGTTGAAATCCTTACTACAAGCGGGTTTTACCCCCCCCCCGAAATCTTAAATTCAGTCATAGTCTGTCTCCTTTTTACTTTTATCTACTCTATCATTATTTAGTTTTTTTCGTACTTTGTCAACCCTTGTAATTTATTT
>CAYLHN010000097.1:0-7443 GCA_964383455.1 uncultured Muribaculaceae bacterium
ATTTTAACTTGTTTTAAAAAATTTCTTTTTTCTTTTTCGAATTGTTTTTGTGCTTCAATGAAGGGCTTTTGTGACTCTTTATAATCATAGTATTTTTTGCATTCGTTTAAATACGATAAAGCTTCTTTTTTGAAATTGTCGTCGTCAAGAAAATCATGCAAAAATTCAAAATGAGGATTATTCATTTTAAAATAATATTCTTCATCGTCAATAAAATTTTGTAAAATTTCATCTACGCCAAAATCAGGACTTTTTTTTACTAAAGCCCTTAAATAGTTGCATAGCGCAGATTTTTGAGTTTTAGTCAGACTCAAAAATATTTTACTTTTAACGTATGTCATACATAAATATTAACGCAAAATGTCAGAAATAGTTAATTTTTCACCGATTTTAGCGTGATGGAAATTTAATACGTTTTTATAAATAGGATTTGAAGCATTGAATGTTTTAACTGTTTTTTCTTCAACAGGTGCTTCTGTAACTTTATCTAAAACTTGTAATCTAACAATTTTGTTTTCGTTCATTGATTAATACCTCTCGTACTTATATAAAGATTTATTTTGTAAAAAAATTGTCTTTTTGGAGGAATTTAACTTAACAAATCTTTACAAAGTGGTAAATATAATGTAAAATATTTTTTGTGAAAATGCCAAAAACCATGTCCGTACATGATTTTTAGCAATTGTAAATTTTTGTAAATTTTTTCTTGACGCGGTTAAAATCAGGTCAAAATTTTTACGAAAAAACACTTTATAAACATGTAAAAGTATATATTAAAGGTGTGCCTATGGGCTTAACATTAGATCAAATCAGGCAACAATTTAATATTCCGAAGTCGACATCAGATGCTGATGTTATGAAGATTGCAATTGAAAATAATATTGTAATTGATTTTTCAGGCAGTAATGATGTTACAACATCTTTTGATGCAAATTCAGATGTATCTGTATGGGGTGCTCCGCCGAGCCAAGATTCCGGTGATAGTGATGATCCATTTGGCGGTATGGGCTTGAGCCTTGGACATACATCATCAGTTAAGGCTGCTGAAAATCATATTCAGCAAAGGGCTGTATCGGAAGCTGCCGAAGCTACTGAAGGTGAAAAAACTGAAAAATCTGCACTGGAAACGCGTACAGAAACTATTCTTGCGCAAATTTTCGGTGACAGAGAAGTAAAAATTAAATCAAAAGAAGTAAAAGACGGAAAAGAACGTATTGAAACTGAAGACGGTACAATTATTGAAATTCCTCTTCAGGAAGGTGATGAAGGTTATGATGCGACCAAAGTCAGAAGTGACGTTCAATATAAAATTTTTAAAAATGGTAATGTAACAGTTAAAAATCAAGATGGTACTGAATCGACAAGAAAAGCTGTAAATGGTGAAGAAGGCTATGTTAAAGACGGCGAAAGTTTTGACGAAAGGTTGTCTCGATTCTACGATAAGTACGATCCTGAAAAAACTTCTCTTGAAGATAAAAAGAAATTTGCAAAACTTTATGTTGCAAAATACTTAGCAGGCAAAAATGATAAAGTTCAGATTGATGATTTTAAAAAGTTATTGAGAAATACTCCGCCTGATTCTGATATGGGCAGAACATTAGTATCTTTGGCAGGTGAGTTAAATGATAATGTAATAAACCAGGCAATTGAAGAAGTTTATGGTACACGTCAGACTGATGAAGATATTGCTGCAGTAACAGACGAATTAACAAATGGCGGTATAATTGAAGGTATCGAAAATCAGGAAGTTCAGGCTGCTGTGTACAGAACTGCAAGCAGGCATGTAAGAACGGAAGACAATGCAACAGCTTTGGCAAGAACTTCAACACGTGTTAAGGCTGAAAATCAAACGGATGCTGTTCGTGCCGGTTATGAAAATATTACTGACGAAAAATTAAAAGCAGCTTTCAGAGCTCAGTCATCATCGTTGATTGCAGAGTATGATACCGATGCGGTTCTCGATATTGCTCAGGTTCATATTGACAATGATGATGAAGAACATACTGCAGCTAAAAATATGGCTGATAATGGTCAGGATTTAGACGTAAGTATACAAAAACAATTTGCCGAATTATTGACAAGTTTGGGAATTGAAGATGTTTCTGAAATTTTGGCAAGTCATGCTTACGAATATGACGAATCTATTCGTGATGGTGTAATTGATATGTTGAAAGAACAAGGCTATGATAAGACTATGGCTGCGTTAGAAAAATCCCGTCAGGAATACGAAGAAAAGGCTGCTAATGCTCAAAAAGAAGCTGAAGCTAAAAGGGCTCAAAGAGAAGCTGAAGCCAGAGCTGCAGAAGAAGCAAAAGCTAAGAAAGAAGCCGAAGCGAGAACTGCCCAGTCTCAAGCAGACGGTTCTAAAACCCAAACTATAAAAGACTTAAACAGAGGCTCCGGTGCGGCAAAAGCTGTTATGACAGAAACATTTAAAAATAGTGATGTTAAAGATAAAGAAGAATATATAAACAGTCTTTCCGAAAAAGATAAGCAAGACGCAATAAAATCTTTAGTTGAAAACGCGCAAGGTTTCGAGCTTGATGGGCTTATGTTTAGCGGATTAAAAGATGAAATTTTGAGTTATCTCGTATCTCATCCGACTCCAAAAAATAATAATACTTTGAGATATTTACAACGTTATCTGTCCTCAGATGATAAGAAAGATGTTTCAGATATGCAAAAAGAACGTCAAAAAAATGGTTTCTCTACAAATATTAGCCAAAGAGCACAGATGATTCAACCTGATGTGACAGTAAGCAATCAAAATAGAGAGCAAAAAAATCCGTTCTTATTTAATTTTAAAATTAATAAATAACAAAAATGACGAGTATTTACTCGTCATTTTGCTTTATATTGGTAATAAATAATTTTTCATTCTGTGAACCAATTTATAAGAGGTCTGATTTCTCCCATTTCACCATCAAAATTTTTAAGAATTTCATCTATGTTTAAATTTTCTTTAATAGGTTCAATTGAAAAAATGCCGTCTTTAAATACCTTTGAATAATTAAGACCATTGTTTGCACAGTGAGGAATATTTACTGTTCCGTTTTTTCTCAGGTATGCAAGCCCGTGTGTTCTGCAAGTTAAACCTCTGTTAGAGTATACAGAGCATAATTCGTCAATAAGAAAAGGACATTTATATTCAAAACGGTCTCCTTTAAAATTTTCTTTTTGAATTTTTAATTTTTCAATATTTTGTTTAATTCTAAATTTTATATTATCAGGTAATTTTACAAAAGCGTCCATTAAATATCCCATTTCAATCCAAGAGAAAGGATATTCACCAACTTCACAGCATGCAGAGCATCCTTGATGGCAGTATATGTATTCTGAATTTTCTTCAAAATACCCGTCAATTTTTTTTTGAAAATCTTTTATAAAAATATCATATTTTTGCAGCATATAAAAATATTATCATAAAACTTGATTACAAGTCATGTTTATTCTAATATTAATTCGTATAAGACTAAAATAAAAGGAGAAGTTAAAATGTCAAGAAAACCTATTATTGCAGGTAACTGGAAAATGAATTTACTAAAAGCTCAAGCAAAAGAACTTTTTGAAGGTATTAAAGGTTATGTTAATCAATATACGGCTGTAGAATTACCAACAGTTGTAATTGCACCTGTATTCACTTCTTTATCAGCAGTAGAAGATGTAAAATGCGATTGCGGTTGCGGCGGAAAGAAGATTTCTGTAGCATGTCAAAATTGTCATTGGGAACAATCTGGCGCATATACAGGTGAAATTTCAGTAGAAATGGCAAAAGATGCAGGTTGTGACTATGTTATTATCGGTCACTCAGAAAGAAGACAATATTTTTCTGAAACAGATGAAATGATTAACAAAAAAGCTAAAGCAATTCTTGCAGGTGGCTTATTGCCAATTATTTGCTGCGGTGAAACTTTAGAACAAAGAGAAGCAGGTGTAACTGATTCGCATATAGCAAGTCAAATAAAAGCTGCATTAGAAGGTATTTCTTCGGAAGATGTTGCAAAATCTGTTATCGCATATGAACCTATTTGGGCTATCGGAACAGGCAAAACTTGTGATTCTGCCGAAGCAAACAGAGTTATAGCAATGATAAGAAACGTTGTAAAAGATGTTGCAGGTGAAAAAGCTGCTGAAGAAATCAGAATTTTATATGGCGGTTCTGTAAAACCAAGTACAATTGAAGAACAAATGCGTCAATCAGATATTGACGGAGCTTTGGTAGGCGGCGCTTCATTAAAAGCAGACAGCTTTAATGAAATTATTGCAAATACTATGAAAACAATGGCTTAATAGAATTGTGCGAACACAATTTTGTGTTCGCACAAAAAGTATAAAAAGGAGAAAACATGACACAACAATTTTCGCAACAAGTAAAAATCAGAACTGGGGTTTATGTATTTTTAAAAGAATCAATGAATCCAATCGTATTGTATTTTGACAATCCGCAAGCGGTATTTGATGAATTAAAAGCTGCAATGAAATCAGCTACACCTGTTTTAGTTGATAAGCAGGCAAACGGCCCTATTAAAAGATTATGTGTAATATCAAATCAAATAAGAGGACTTGCACTGCAAGATGAACAATACCAATAAAATCTTGATAGATGATATTGAAAATGCAACAGGAAAAATCCTTGAAGTTGACTTCGATGACATTATAGATGATATACCGTCTTCAAAGCCTGTGAAAGCGCATCTTACGTTGAAATCTTTAGGCGATTTTATTGAAGTAACAGGTTCTGTACATGCTGAATTGACATTAGAATGTGATTTGTGTTTAAAAGAATTTACATACATTGTGAATGAAGAAGTTAACGAAACTTATGCAAAAAACACTCTTATGGAACAGTACGGACAAGAAACGGAAATCAAGGATGGACAGTTTGTTACGGATTTGGAAGGCAGTAATGAAATAGATATTTATGATTTATTGTATCAATCTGTAATATTAAATATACCAAATAAAAAAGTTTGTGGTATAAATTGTAATGAGGGGATTTTTCAAACAGATGAAGAATTTGTTGAAGAAGATCCGCGTATGGAAGTTTTTAAAAATATAAAGTTAGAAAAATAGAAAGGTATAGAAAATGGCAGTACCAAAGAAAAGAACAGGTGCAAGAAAACAAGCAACAAGACGCTCTCATTGGAAAGCGATTAAACCGGCAACTACAAAATGTTCACACTGCGGAGCTACAGTTTTAGCTCACACCGTATGTACTGAATGTGGTTACTACAAAGGAAAAGCAGTAAGCATCAAGTCTGCAGATTATGTAGCTGAAGATGTAAAACCTGCAAAAAAAGCTTCAACAAAAAAAGCTTCTAAAAAAGAAGCAGCTCCTGTAGTAGAAGAAACTAAAGCTGAAGAAGTTAAAGTTGAAGAAAAAACTGAAGAAGTAAAAGCTGATTCCGAAGAAAAAACTGAAGAATAGTTTTACAAAAATATCAGGGGATTAGATGACCAGAATAGCAATAGATGCAATGGGTGGTGATTATGCTCCGCACGAGATAGTTGCGGGTGCTGTTTGGGCTGCCTATGAATACAATGTTCCTATCGAATTGGTAGGAAAACAAGAAGATATCAGTCGTGAACTCGATAAAATTAAGACTATCGGGTTTGTGTCTGATTGCGGTCAAAAAGGTTCTAAGAAAAGAATAAAAATTGATATTTCTAAATTAGATATAAAAATTACTCACGCAGATGAAGTTATTGAAATGGGCGAACATCCCGGACAGGCAATAAGAAAAAAGAAAAATTCTTCTATTGTTTTGGGGGTAAAGGCTGTTGCAGAAGGTAGTTCGGATGCAATTGTTGCGGCAGGTTCTACAGGTGCAGCTATGGCATCAAGTTTATTTGGCATGGGTAGAATAAAAGGTATTGACAGACCGGCTATTGCTGTTACATTGCCATCGTTGAAAAAACCTGTTGTGGTTATTGATGGCGGTGCAAATAGTGATTGTACTCCAGAAATGTTATACCAGTTTGCCATAATGGGTATTGTGTTCTCGAAACATGTTTTGGGAATAAAAGAACCAAGAGTCGGTGTTTTAAACATTGGAGAAGAAGAAACAAAGGGTAATTCATTAGCGCAAGAGGCACATAAGTTGTTAGCCGCTAATAAAGATAAGTTTAATTTTATCGGTAACATTGAAGGAAAAGAATTATTACTGGATTCTTGCGATGTAGTTGTTTGTGACGGGTTTGTCGGAAATGTTACTTTGAAGGTTACAGAAGGTACTGCAACGCTGTTGTTCAAACTTATAAAAGAACAATTTGGGCAATCATTGTTTGGTGGTGTTGTTGGTATGATGGCAAAAGCTTTCTTGAATAAAATTTATCAAAGAATCAACTATGAAGAATACGGCGGCATGCTTTTATTGGGTGTTAAGGGAATTACCGTAATTTCGCATGGCAGAAGTAAGGCTTATGCAATAAAAAATGCGGTAAGAGTTGCAAAAGAAGCAGTTGAAACAGGGTTAAACAAAAAAATTGCAGAGTTAATAGGGGCATAATGGAAAAAATAGCATTTATATTTCCGGGACAAGGTTCTCAATCTGTTGGTATGGGGCTTGGTTTGTACGAAAATTTTGAAAGTGCAAAAAATGTTTTTAGCACAGCAGATAAAGTTTTAGGAAAACAAATATCTAAAATCTGTTTTGAAGGGCCAGAAGAAGATTTAAAACAAACAGTAAATACTCAGCCTGCTATCTTGGCTACTTCAATAGCAGCATTGGAAGCTTTTAAATCAAAACTTAATATTACTCCTGCATATACTGCAGGGCATAGTTTGGGCGAATATGCGGCATATTATGCGGCAGGCGTTGTTACTCTTGAAAATGCTTTTAAATTAATCCAAAAAAGAGCTGATTTAATGAGTGAAACAAAAGGCGGTTCCATGGCTGCGGTGCTAAATTCTGATGAGGAAACAATTAAATCTTGTATGTCTGAAGTTGAAGGTTATGTTGCAATAGCAAACTATAATTCACCAAAACAAATTGTTATAACAGGTGATGAAGAGGCTGTTAAACAAACTT
Organism: uncultured Muribaculaceae bacterium; assembly: GCA_964383455.1. GTDB lineage: Bacteria > Cyanobacteriota > Vampirovibrionia > Gastranaerophilales > Gastranaerophilaceae > UBA6984. Next base: position 7,032 of record CAYLHN010000097.1, read on the forward strand.
GCGATTTGTTGATAGCAAAAGGTGTAAAAAGAGTAGTTCCGTTAGCTGTTTCAGGTGCTTTCCATTCTCAATATATGAAAGAGGCAGGTGAAAAATTTGCAGAATTTGTAAGCAATATTGAAACAAGTGAAACAAATATTCCTGTTGTAACAAACGTTGATGCTGAATTTACAACAAAAAACTTTAAAGAAAAAATGCCAAAACAAATTTATTCATCAGTTTTATGGCAGCAGTCTGTCGAAAAAATGATTGAAAATGGTGTAGATACATTTATAGAATTTGGAAACGGAACAGTTTTAGCAGGACTGAATAGAAAAATTAAATCTGAAGTTACAACAATTAATATTTCTGATAAAGAAACTAAAGAAAACGCAGTAAAAATTTTAAGTGAGGTATAAAATTAGTGAAAAAT
>CAYLHN010000098.1:0-2339 GCA_964383455.1 uncultured Muribaculaceae bacterium
AATTCACTATTCACAGAAAAACTTAGTAACTTAGTGCCTCAGTGCCTTAGAGCCTCTTGGAAATCTGCCTTTACCCTCGCCGAAACCCTTATTGTCATCGGCATAATTGGTGTTGTAGCAGCATTGACTTTACCAAATCTTAACCACGCAACAGGTAATAAAGAAGCAATAACAAAGGTTAAAAAGATATATTCAGCGCTAAATGATGCATACGACCGTGCACAAGTTGTATATGGAGATGCAAGCGGATGGTATAATTATGCTATGAGTCAAGTAGAAGGAGAGTTAGATGATGTATCGATGCCGGGTAATCATTTATTTACAGATAGAATTGCTGAGTTTATGAAAGTTTCAAAAATTGTGGAAAGTACTGATAGTGATGAAAAAATTGTAGCACTAGCAGATGGTATGGAATTTGTAGTAGGTTATACAGGTAGTTCGGGTCCGAGTATTTACCATGTTGGTGAAACCTTTTTGGGTAATATATATGTTGATATAGATGGTTTTAACAAAGGTAAAAATCAAGATGGTTATGATTATTTTAGATTTGAAATGACAAACATGGGTGTATATCCTGAAGGTATAAGGGATGAAAAAACACATTATTTATTTGATGGTCACTATGCAGGTGCTTCTCTTTGGGTACTTGAAAACGATAACATGGATTATTTAAAAGCAGATGAAGAAGGTGTATGTCCTAACGGAACACAATTAAGCTGGACTGTTACAAGCTGCAATTAATCATGACAATTTAAAATATACCTAAACGTCGGATAAAATATTTTATCCGACGTTTTTTAGTAAATGTTGACTTTTTTAAAATTATTCTTAAATAAATAATACAAACAGATGAGTAAATGAAAGGAAAAATATTGCATAATGATAACGTGAGAGTGTAATTATGCCTTTTGTTTACAGACTGCAAAAAGTACTTGATTTCAGAATCCGAAAAAAAGAAGAGCAATTACTGGTTCTTCAAAAAGCTCAGCAAGCCCTGTATATGGCTGAGGCGGATATACAAAGAAACAACGAGGAAATAGTTGTAACAAAACAAGCACAACGACAAGCTGATTTCACTATGATGGAAGCATATGATAATTATCTTCATCATTTGTGGGAAAAAGGTGAACAACTTGAAATAATAAGGCAGGAAAAAGCCGAAATTGTTCAACAAGAAGTTCAAAAACTAGTAGAGCTGGAACAGGCAGTAAAAGTACTTGAAAAACATAAAGAAAAAAATAAAGACGCGTATATCGCAGAACAAAAAGCAATAGAATTAAAAAATATGTCAGAACTCGGTGTTCAAAGATATTTTCAGCAATCGAGAGAGACAAAAGAAGAACAAGAGTTATTAGAGCAATATCAAAAGGATTTAGAGAATGACAATTAATATCAAAGCTGCACAATTGAATAAAAATGATAAAATTGCGGAAACTACAACTAACAATTTGAGAACTCCGGCAAAAATTACTGTGGAAGGTCGTTCTTTTGCAGATGAAATGATTTCAATGCCAAAAATGGATTCTGCAAAACCTGAAGTATTAACTCAAAATCAAAATGTTGAAGCTAAAACTCAAGTTAAAAATTCTAATGAAAACAAATCTTTTGATTTTATTTCAACTCCTGATTTTAAAGATGTATTTAATAAAGACACTAAAGTCTTAGATAGACAAGCAAAACACAAAGCAGCAGAAAAAGAACTTGTAGATGAAATTGTTTTGATGAATAACAAGCAAAATGAAGGCTTGAAAAAATCAGTTAAAACTGAGTTTAATGCTGCTCAATCTTCTGTTGCTCAAAAGCCTGACAAAATTGTCGAATCAGAAAAACAAAATATTTCAAATTCCAAAAATGAAAAAACTTCTGTAATTTTTGAAAAAAATGTTGAAATTCCAAAACAAAATTTTGAAAAAGAAAATAATATTGTTCAAAAAAATGTAGTACCGGAAGTTGTTGCACAAGATTTTGAAACGGTTGATATAGATTCTGTAAAACCTGAAGTTTTAACAATTGCTGAAGGTTTTGAAGAAGAAGTTATTTTACCTGCTAAAAATGAATCTGAAGAATTCTTTGCAGCTCCTGAAGCTTTAAAACAATTTTCAGAACCGGAATTTATGGTTGAAGACAAGGTTGTTGATAAATTAAATACAAATGAGTCATTATTATCAGAACAACCTGTTCAGGTGCAAGAATTCAAGCCTGAAGTAAAAGAGTTTGAACAACCAATTGTAAAATCAGAAGTAAAATCAGAAAAAGAAACATTTGAACAACCTGTTCAAGTGTCAGAATTCAAGCCTGAAGTAAAAGAGTTTGAACAGCCAATTGTAAAACAAGAAGTA
>CAYLHN010000098.1:2439-7442 GCA_964383455.1 uncultured Muribaculaceae bacterium
AAAAAGAAGTGTTTGAACAACCTGTTCAAGTGCAAGAATTCAAGCCTGAAGTAAAAGAGTTTGAACAGCCAATTGTAAAACAAGAAGTAAAAGCAGAAAAAGAAGTGTTTGAACAACCTGTTCAAGTGCAAGAATTCAAGCCTGAAGTAAATGTTTTAGATGAATCTGAAATGATAAAATTTGTTCAACCTGAAAAATCAGAAGAAATTAAATCGGTTATATCTGCGAATATTCCGGTTAAAAAAGAATCTGAAATAAAAACAGAAAACAAAGTTAAAAGTATTTTTGACAAAGCTTTAACAGAAAAATCCGAAATTAAACCTGAGTTTGAAAACGTAGGAAAGGTTAAAGATATTGCAGAAGATATCAATGTTAAAGCTGTCGATGTGAAACCTTTGAAGGTTGAAGATATAAAAGTAATAAAAATGGAAATGCCAAATCCTTTATTAGATTTGAATAATTCATTAAATACAAGCAAAACATCAGATATTGTTAAATTTATTGATGCAAATTTATCAACAACGTCAACAAAAACAAACAAAAGCAGTTCATCAAAAGCATCTTCATCTGTTAAAAAGTCAGAAGAAAAAGCTATAAAAATGACAGAAGCAGATGCGAAATTTTTCAATAATTTGGTAGAAGCAAATCAGCAATCAGCAGAAATTAAAACTATTGAACAAAATAATTTAATGAAAGATGTTGAAACGGCACAAGCTGCAAAAGTTTCAAAGACATTGTTAAATGCATTGAAAGAATCACAAGAAACAAATAAATCTTTCCGTGTAGATTTTGACCAAGATATTTCAGTAGTATTGAAAGTAAATAAAAACGGTCATATATCTGCAGAATTTTTACCGGGCGATGAAGCTGTAGAGCAATATTTAAGAACAAATATTCCTTTATTGAAACAAAAATTCAGCGATGAAGGTTTAGAATATGACAGCTTGTCATATCGTCAAAACAAAAAGGAAAGCAACGAAGACAGACAAAGAAATAATAACAGAGGAAATAAGAAGGAGAACGGCTATGAATGATTCATTTGTAACAGCGCTTAATACCCAAAAAACAACAACAGAATGGATGAATGCCCTGACAACAAACATGACAAACATGTATACACCGGGGTTCAAAGAAAACAAGGTAAACTTTAAAACATTTCTTGGCGGTGCCGTTCTTGATACATGTGATAAAAACTTTGGTCAAGGTAAATCAACACCCGGTACTGCAAATGCAAACCTTTTCTTAGAAGGTGAAGGTTTCTTTGTAACTCGTACTGATGCAGGCAAAGTTATTTATACAAGACATGGTGAATTTGATTTTGACGCAGAAGGTATATACAAAAATAAAGATGGTTTCACTGTTCAAGGTTACATCCTTAACGATAAAGGTGAAATTATGGCAGGCACAAAGTCATTGAGTGCTGACCTTTATGAAGAAACAATTACAAAAGGCGGAGCTTTAGACGTACCTACAACAAATATCAAATTGTGGATTGATCCTAATAACGGTAAATATTTAGGTAAATATGACGATTACGAAATTAAAAATGACGGTACAATTTATGGTAAAGCCGATGGCGGTAAAAAGAAAGTTCCTTTGTACAAAATTGCTACAATGAGCTTCCATAATAAAAACGGTTTATATGAAATTAAAGATGGTCAATATGTTGAAACCGAAGAATCAGGAAGACCAGTTTTAGGACGCGGTGAAATTCGTTCAGGATTGTTAGAATTATCAAATGTCGGATTCAAAGATAATATTGCTAATTATCAACAAGCAAAAGTTCAAATGGAGCTTGCTAACAAATTGATTTCATCTCAAAAAGAATTGTTGCAAGAAGCAATAAGATTAGTTTCATCTTAGTATAGATAAGCATTATTAATGCTTTAGGGTAGAGTTAGTTTGCAGTAAATTACGGTAAACAGGCAGATATAACTGCCTTGTTTACCGTGGCAAAATTTAAAATTATTTTTAGAGTAAATTCAAGTACAAGAGGGTTTTACAGGCGCCCTCTTTTTCTTTTTATTTATACTAAAGTTGTATATTTTATATATTATATCTTGAAAAATTTATAAATTTATGACATAATGCATTTGTTATTACACTAAAAGAGGTATAAATATGAAGAGATTACTATCTTGTTTTTTAGCCTTGATGATGGTTGTTTTAAATTTTCTTCCTGCAATGGCTGCAGCTGCCGCAGTGAATGATGTAAAATCAAATCATTGGGCATCAAAAGAAATTAATTTTGTTGTTAATCGTTCGATTATGAATCTTGATGACAAAGGGTATTTTAATCCAAATCAATCAGTAAGCCGTGTTGAATTCGTTCATTCTTTATTAAAAGTTTTATCAAACGATAATTTAGATGTAACAATAAACAACCAATTTACTGATGTTAACACTTCAGACGGATTTTATGCGGATGTTTTACGTTCTCAACAATTAGGACTTGTTTACGGATATCCTGATAAAACTTTCCAACCAAACAGAATTCTAACAAGAGCAGAAGTTACATCAATTATGAGTCATATTACAAAAGAAACTGCAGCTGATTTGTCAGTTTTAAGACAGTTTACTGATAACTCTTCAATTCCTTATTGGGCAAAGAAAGTTTATGCTAAAGCTATAAAATATGATTTATATGTAAATTATCCTGATGAATCTGTGTTAAATCCAAATTCAGATTTAACAAGGGCTGAAGCTGCAGTTTTATTATATAAATTGTATCAAAAATTAAATCTTGTTAAACCGCAATACAAAAATACTCCGCAAGAAAGAGTTCTTGGAACGGAACATTTGAATGTTACTGATAAAGCACCTTGTAATGCCGTAACAATTACAAATTTAAGAAAAATCATCTTAAAAGATAATGTTTTGAGAATTGCATTTGATCAAAAATATTGGTCTAAAAATCACACGCAGGTGATATTGTTCAATTTGTATTCAAAGACGGTGTATATACAGAAGAAGGTACACTTGTTATTCCTCAAGGCTCTTGCTTGACAGGTGAAGTTACAAATATTCAAAAACCAAAATGGTTCAATAAAAATGCAAGAGTATCTGTAAAATTCAGAGAATTAACAGTTGTAGGCGGAAAAACATTCGCAATTGATGCTGATCCGTTTACAAAAGACAGAACTTTGAAAGAAGGTCCTTGGATGACATTTGCAAAAGTTCTTGGATGGACAGTTGGTCTTGGCGGTATTGGTACAGGTGCCGGTGTAGGTTTTGCGTTTATTCCAAATCCTGCTGTTATCGGTAAAGGTATTGCAATTGGTACTCCAATCGGTGCCGGTGTAGGTTTGGTTTTAGGCCTTGTAACTCCTGGGTTACACTACAAAGCTAAATGTGGTGAAAATATTTTAATCATTTTAAATGATGATGCAAGCATCTATGATAAATAAATGTTTGTAAAGTAAAAATATAAAATAAGAAGGGCGTATTTACTTAAACGAAAATCCGCCCTTCTTATAAAATTGTACAAGTGATTAATATATTTATAATCAGTCGGATATAGGAAATTTTTTGTTTGAAAAATAAAATAAAAATGTAAATCAAACAAAATAATTCAAAAGGAGAAATTACGATGAAAAAATTATTAACGGCATTAACATTAACAATGGTATTGGCCGCAGGAACTGCTTATGCTGACTGTGGTTGTGGTGTACCTAAAAAAGATGATTGCGGTTGTCCAAAACCAAAATGTGAAAAACAGTGTGATAAACCGAGCTGTGCAGAGTGCGCTGAAAGAGCAAAAGGTTGTTATTCAAATTGCAGAGATCAAAAAAGAGAAGAATTATATTGCAGATTGAATTTGGATTCTTGCCAGCGTGATCAGGCAATGAATATTGAAGAAAAATATGATTCTGATTTAGAAAGTATTTACGATAAAATAAAATCTGATCATAGATGTTTATGTGAGGCTCTTGGTGCTTCTTGTTTAGACAAAAGTTTAGTAAGAGACAGAGAACGTATATTAAAAGAAGATATGAAGGATTTGAAAGCTAAGCTTAAAGAAATAGATAAAGATATGAAGTCTATTTTAAAATGTGATCAAAAATCAGAATACAGAAAAATTAAACGAGAAATGAAATATAGAGTTAAGCACGCAAGAAAATATTGCTGTAAACCAAAATGTAAATGTTCAAAATAAACAATAAACATAATTTATTGAACATTTGTTACGAGGTGCGATTTTATTGCACCTCGTTTTGTAACATGTCTTAACAAAAAATAAATAAAAAAAGCAATTTTTTTGAGAAAAATAACTTATATAAGTATAAGGATATTAAAAAGAATCATGACTAACGGAATTACAGCAACAACAAATTTCATAGTTCAAAAAATTGATAAAAATATGGTTGATGCCGTAACTGATGCAATATTCCAAAGAGCAGCAGCAAAGGGTGCAAAATACGCTGAAACTCCTGTTCAAAATAATACAAAAAGAGCAGCTGCATCATATAATACAGATATTTATAAATCATCTGTTCAAAACGAAGTGATGACAGAAGCAAGAAAATCATTAACTCAAGCGGCAAATCCTTTTGCAGTTGGTTTGTTCAATACAGAATCAGCAAAAAATGCTTCAGTTGCAGCAGCTGCTTCATCAAATGTCCCTGAAACAGCTTCAAAAGCAATATCAAGCGGAGCTTTAAGAGCAAATAATCGTGTAAGAGTAAACAATTCAATTGCTTTACAAAACAGCATGTTTACTGCAGGTATCAGAGAATCAATGATGATTCAAGCAAAAGAACAAATTTCAAATAATAATGATTTAATGTCAAGATTGCAATTCTTGAATGCAAAAACAGCAGCCGGCGTATACCCTGCAGCTCGTTTTTAATAAAATTTTATACTCTCTCTTAATATCCTCGTGTTTATTTAATGTTGCAGTCATTATAACTGCAACTTTTTATTTTGTATAAAGATAAGGCACTAAGATACTAAGGCAGTAAGAATAAAAATCCTAGTACGAAAGTGCCTAATCACCCCATCCC
>CAYLHN010000099.1:0-7422 GCA_964383455.1 uncultured Muribaculaceae bacterium
AAATGATAAACTTATATTAGCTCGCGACGAAGAAGAAGTGTCCGATAAATACAACAAAATGCTGAATACACCAACTGCTTTCAAAAATACTGATGGTACAGATATTACATATGACGCATTAATGGGTAATACAGCTGCCGCAAACGGAGCTACAAATATAGTAACTAACAGTGCGCGTCAGGTAGTATTAAGTACATCATTAGCAAGTAAATTAGGTATAACAAAACCTGAAGGTACAGGAGATGATTTTAAGAAACTTTATCCTACAGTTGATGATTTAATTAAAACAGCTGAACCAACTGAAGGTGAAAAAATCCTCGAAGCAACTGTTAATGATTCTCCAACAGAAACAAAAACTTCAAATAATGAATTTACTGTTAAAAAGATTTTAGATAATGTTTCAGGTAATGTAAATGTAATAAAAGATTCTAAATATAATTTTGATGCTAATCCATATGAAAAGAATGTACAATCAGTTTCAATTGCAGATTTGTGCAGGGGAAATGGTGAAACTATAAAATGCATGCATTCTTGTTGCAACAGTACAAATTATCAAGGCGAGTTAAATACTGCTGTAGATAGATTAGTAACAGAAAGTAAAAATATCGGTTTGGCATTTGCCAAAGTTATTGATGCTACAAATGCAGATGACTTTTATAGTAAATATTTATCAAGCGTAACAGCTACTATAAGAAATGAAGCATCATCTTTAAAAGATACGGAGAATAAAGCTTCTGGTAACGAAAAAGATGTATTTCAAAGTACCAAAAATAATGCTAAAGGACATATTTTAATTGGTGCTCGAGAAGATGGCGGTCATTGGAGAGACTATGTATTTATGTCCGACATGTCTGTCATAGCAAATTTATATCTTACAGCTACGATGAAGGCTTTAGGTAATTCAAATGCAACTCATATGAGTTCGGTTGCAAAAGAAGATGCAAAGGATTACCAATATTCGACAAATACTTATGGCTTTGATATATCTGAAAGCGACAAGGGAACATATAAACCTGATGTATCTGAAAGCGGAAATAAAACAGAAAAAGTAGATAAAAATAGTCAACAATACTATAATAATTTAAAAACGTACTATACTAATCTGTGGAATGCTTTATCAGCAAAAGGCTGGACAACACAAGATGCAACGACGATTCAACAAAATTTAACTAACGGTATGTATTCTATTGATAATGTTCAAATCTCTGCATCTGATGATTACATAGGCGTTGTTGACAAAGAGAAAGCAGAAGGTTATTATAAGCAAGAAATGGCGAAAATTAACAGAAAAGAAAAAGAACAAGATACACAATTACAAAAATTGCAAACTGAATATCAGGGATTAACTTCCGATTACGAATCAGTAAAATCAATTCTGAACGCTAATATTCAAAAAAGCTTCACTTACTGTCAAAATGGTTAATAATTAATAAAAATAAAATAGGGCGCGATTTTTCCAAAATCACGCCCTATTTGTTATACTTTATTTAATATTTTTACCGTGTAAAATATTTTTATGGAAAATATTGATTTTAATTCTAAAAAAATAGCGGTTGTTTTTAACGAATGCGTTAAAAACCCTTATCCTGTCTTACAAAATTTAGAACAGTTTTTGATTGACAAAGGTGCTAATCCTGAAGTTTTAGAGTTAAAAGAATTAAAATACGGTTTTGACTTTGTTTTTGCCGTAGGCGGAGACGGAACTATTCTTCATGTCGCAAAATTTTATGCAATGTCAAAAACTCCGGTATTAGGAATTAATCTTGGCAGATTAGGTTTTCTTTCTCAAGTAAATGACAAGAATATTGAATGTGCTATAAATGCGGCATATGAACAAAATTTTCATATAGAAAAAAGAATTATGCTGCAATCCGGAGAACACAAAGCTCTAAATGATTTTGTTATAAAAGGTTCTTCAAAAACACGCTCTGCAAAATTTGCGTTAAAAATTAATGATAAATTTGTCTGCGATTATATTGCTGATGGAATTATTATTGCAACTCCAACAGGCTCGACTGCGTATGGACTTTCTGCAGGTGGACCTGTTTTACATCCGCATTTGGAAGCTTTTGTTTTAGTACCTATATGCCCGCATACATTAACCGCAAGACCAATTGTTATTCCTTCTGAAGAAACTATTACAATAACATCTTTTGAAGATGATGTAACCTCTTTTAATTTGATTATAGACGGAGCAGAAAATATCGAAGTAGACAAAAATATTGTTATAAAAAAATCAAAATATTCTGCTCATCTTGCACTATTAAATGATGATACTTTTTATTCCGTTTTACGAGATAAACTAAATTGGGGTGTCGCACCAAAAAGCTTATGATAAAAACAATACATGTAAAAAATTACATACTCATTGACGATTTAACCGTAGATTTTTCTAACGGATTAAATGTAATAACAGGTGAAACAGGCGCAGGTAAAAGTATACTTATTAACGCCATAGATATAGCGTTCGGAGCAAAATCTTCAACTGACGTAATAAAAAAAGGCTCAGATAAAGCAATTATAGAATTATTTATTGAAGCTAAAAATGATAATTTAAAGCCATTGTTTGAAGAAAACAATATAGAATTTGAAAAAGAAATTATCCTCGCAAAAGAGATATTACCAACATCTTCAAGAACACGAGTAAATGGAACACTGGTTAATCAGGCATTTATAAAAGAGCTGAAAGAAATTTTACTTGATATTCACTCACAACATCAAACCTATTCATATTTGCAGCCAAAATCACACATTATTCTATTAGACAATTATGCAAAAGACTTATATGGAAAGCAATTATCGGAATACAAAGTTTTATACAAAGAGTACAATGATTTATTAAATCAGCTTGAAAAAGCTAAAAATGCATCTGACGCAACTGAAGCTCAAATTGATTTTTTAAAATTTCAAATTAACGAAATAGAAGAAGCTCAAATTGAAGATTTGGAAGAAGAAAATAAATTACAAAATGAATTAAAAATTCTTGAAAATGCAGAAAAATTAAAAGAAATTTCTCAAGGTGCATACTGGGCGCTTAATGGTGATGAAGGTTCAGTATTGGAAGCGGTTTTACAAATCAAATCCGAAATTTCCAGAGCAGTAAACCTGGATGAATCATTAAGTAATATTGAATCGCAAATTATAGAATTATCAGAACTGGCAAGAGATGTTTCTTCCGAATTGAGGAATTATTCTCAATCAATTTCAAATGACACTAATAGACTTAATGAAATTCAAGAACGTTTATATTTGTTTGACAAATTAAAAAGAAAATACGGTTCATCGCTTGAAGATATTTTAAAAACTTATGATAATCTTACTGCAGAGCTTAATACAATTGAATTTTCAGAAAAAGCAGTCATTGAAACAGAAAATAAAATTAAAAATATACTGCAAAATTTAAACTCTTTGGCAAATAATATTTCAGAACAGAGACATAATTACGCTAAAGTTTTATCAGAATTAATCACTGACGAGTTAGAAAAACTTGAACTTGCAAAATCAAAATTTGAAATAAAAATTTCACCAGTAAATCTTGGACCAAACGGAATTGACGAAGTTGAATTTTATATAACAACTAATGTTTCTCAAGATTTAAGTCCGCTTGCAAAAACAGCATCAGGCGGAGAAATTTCTCGTGTTATGCTTGCAATTAAAACTATTTTTGCAAATTCTGATAATATTGACACAGTAATCTTCGATGAAATTGATACAGGAATATCAGGAAAAGCTGCTCAAAGTGTTGCCGAGGAAATTAAACAACTTGCGAAATACAGACAAATAATTTTAATAACTCACCAGGCAATTATTGCAGCAAAAGCCGATAAGCACTTCCTTGTAAGCAAAATTCAAGAGGATGAAACTAAAGTTAATATAAAAGATTTAACAGAAGATGAAAAAATTTCTGCAATAGCCAGCCTAGCCTCAGGTATTCCTTCAGAGTCTGCAATTGAATTTGCAAAATCACTGCTTAAATCTAATTAACATAATACTTTTTGCCAATGTTTTCTTATTAAAAAAAATTTATACTAACTATATATTAATAGGTTAGGTATATGAAAAAGTTTATAATTTTAATTATTTTTACATTTTTTTGCTCAAACATGTCAATTGCATCTTGTTCTATAACAGGGGGCGCATGTTCAATAAATGATTTAAAAAAGAATAATTCTAAAAAAGAATTTTCGGTTGAAAAGAAAGATAAAAAACAAAGTACATCAAAAAAACAAAATGATAATCATAAAAATAAATTAAAAAACAAAAAACAAGGCGGAAAAATAAATCACCGCCTTATAAAAACTAAGTTAATTTAATACTTTTTATGCATTAGCAAGCTGTCTGTTTGCTTGAGCTCTTACGATTTCACTTTTATCATTTGCAGCTTCAGCAATCAAAGAATTTACATCGTTTCTGCCGTTTTTTACATAACCCAAAGAGGCAACAGCAGCTTCACGAATGCTTGCATTTGGATTTGTTGCAAGATTTTTAACTATACTTTTCATACCTACTAAATCTTCAGTTGGCACATCAACTTTACCTAATTCTTTAATGTTATCTGCATAAAGTTTTTGTAATGTTGCAGTAGTAAACATTGCATATTCTTTATTTCTGTCTGCTAATTTTTTATCTTCACCTTCTAAAGAAGAAGTATCTTTTTCCATTATACCTGTCAATGCATCTACAACTTTTTTATCAAGAAGTTCCCCTGCTCTTTCCGGAGCGTACATTGTAACTTCAGAAATTGCTTCAAGTGCATCAGCTTGTTCTTCATAATCAGAACTTGTCATAATAGAAATTAATCCATTAATATCAATTGTAGGTTTGATTGTATCAGGAGCTACAATTTGAGGTTTATTTTTCTTGACATCTTTTTTATCATCTGCTTTTTGAACCGTTTCTGAAGATTTAAATTGAACAGGTTGAGGAGGCTGAACACCAGCCTGAGCAGCTAAAATTTGAGCCAAAGCCGCATCTCTTTTATCTTCTTTTGCCTTTGTTTCTACTGCTTTAGTCTCTACATTTTTATTTTCAACTTGCTTTTCTACAACTTTATCAGATTTTACAGGTTGAGATACAGGTTTATTATTTTCGTACAATGAAACTTTTGGAACGTTATAAATAACACTCGGAGCATTTTGCTGAGAGTTATCTTGCTTTTGATTAGCGTTTGGTACAACCTGCTGAGGCTGCATTTGTACAGGAACCTGAACTACCATTGGCATTTGCATTGGTACAAAATACGGATTAAATGCGACCGGTCCAATCGGACAAATCATATTATTTGGATACATTTAGACCTTTCCTATATACACACTACATGTATAAAAAGGTGCGTAAAGCAATAAAATTGCCACATTTTTAAAAATTTGTTACAAAGTTGTTACAAATTTTTCCTCAATATTTATAACATCCAAACCGTTAAAATTAAAAATTGTTTTAATATTTGATGGATTTTTTGCTCTTTCGCGCATAATTAAAGCTCCGACGATTGCTTCAAGTTGAGCCATCGGCAACATATTCGGAGGAATATCTTCAAATTGAAACTCTGTTTTTAATGCATTCTGTAAAAATTTACAATCTGCCGGAGTTCTTTCTTTAAAATATGAACTCAAACTCAACTTTTGCCTTGTTAAATATAGTTCAAATCTGCAAATATCAATTCCACTATCCGAAAGTGATTTAAAATATTCACACCCTCTTGTAGAATACCGTTGAGTCCAATTATCTCTGTTTAATAAATTTTCATTACTTCTAACCATTTGATAAGGTTTAGAAAGCACTCTCCATTTTCCTTCAAGCATGGAATTATCCCAAGGCAGAGAAATAGCAATATGAGACTGTTTAAGCGATGAAAAATTATCAAGAAAAAACTGAATATCTTTCATTTTATAAAGCTTATCGATAAGTATAATTTTTCCGAAACTATCAATGACCGCAACGCCGCTATCAGTAGTTGACGCCATAGCCATAGAAATTCCCATATAATATTCCATATTTTTACCTTATCTACAAAAATTCTTCTCTAATAATTGTCATTAATTCTGGCTCACCGTCAGTTGCCAAAACCGTATGTTCAAAATGCGCCGAAGGTTTTCTGTCAAGAGTTTGCACAGTCCAACCATCTGCAAGCGATTCAACCTCATCACAACCAAGGTTTATCATAGGTTCAATTGCGATAACATAACCTGCTTTAATTAAAGTTTTATCACCTACACTATAATTATACAAAAAAGGTTCTTCGTGCATTACATGACCAACACCATGACCGCCGTATTGTCTTACTATCCCATACTTTTCACGATTAGCAACTGCTTCTATCGCACTTGAAATATCATCAAGAACATTTCCTGCACGCATTTGACTAATACCTGCATATAGAGATTCTTCCGTAACTTTTAATAAATGCTTCAATTCATCTGATATTTCACCTACAGGATAAGTCCAAGCGCTATCACCAACCATTCCTCCATAAGTTGCACCAACATCAACACTTATTATATCGCCTTCTTTTAATATAACGTTCTTAGACGGAATACCGTGTACGACATTCTCATTTATAGAAGTACAAATACTTGCAGGAAAACCGTTATACCCTAAAAATGTAGGTATTGCTTTATTAGATTTTATTACATCCATTGCAATATCATCCAAGTCTTTTGTTGATAAACCCGGACGTATATTCTCTTTCATCGCTTTATGAACAAGAGCAACTATGTGCCCTGCATGCTTCATTCTTTTAATTTCTTCTCTTGATTTTTTATTAATCATAATTTACCTGCTTTCAACAAAAAAGAGCCGTTTAGACTCTTTTTATATAAATTAATCATTAACGGCTTTAAGCAATCGTTCCCAAACTTCATCAATTGTACCGTTTGCATCAATTTTTCTTAAAACACCTTTATTTTCATAATATTTAGTCAAAGGTGCTGTTTCCTTGTAATAAGTATCAAATCTTGCTCTTGCTATTTCTTCTGTGTCATCCTTTCTTTGAGTTAACTCTTCACCGCATTTATCACAATGAACACCATCGCTTGGAGCTTTAAATTTCATATTATAAATTTCACCGCATTTTGGACAAGATTTTCTGTTTATAATTCTTTCTATTAACAGTTCGGTATCAATATCAAAATATACGGCTCTAAATTCAGACTCAGTTTTATCAACTTCTTTATTTATTTCTTCTAACATGCCTGCTTGTTCAACACTTCTTGGAAAACCGTCAAGAACATATCCGTTTTCACAATCAGCCTCGGAAAGTCTGCGTTTGATAATAGCAGCAACAACCTCTACAGGTACCAACTGACCTTTAGACATATAACCTTCAGCCGTAATACCTTCAGGAGTTTTGTTTTTAACTGCAGCTCTCAAAAGTGAGCCTGTATCAACATGAGGGAAATTCAAATATTTAGCTAATTTGCTTGT
>CAYLHN010000100.1:0-7303 GCA_964383455.1 uncultured Muribaculaceae bacterium
TCACAATTGGCAACGGTAGCAGAAAGAGCTATAATTTGAACGTTTGTCGGACAGTAAATAATACTTTCTTCCCAAACTGTACCTCTATCCTCATCGTTCATGTAATGAACTTCATCGAGTACAACATATCTGACGTTTTTTAAATTATCCGCAACAGAACCCAAGTTTGTACCGTAAAGCATGTTTCTGAAAACTTCAGTTGTCATAACAACAATTTGTGCGTTACGATTAATTGACGTGTCTCCTGTCAACAAACCTACTTTTTCATATCCGTATTTATTACCAAAATCATTGTATTTTTGGTTAGAAAGAGCTTTCAATGGAGTTGTGTAAAAAATTCTAACATTATCCTCTAAGGCTCTGTGAATAGCATGTTGAGCTATTACTGTCTTTCCTGCACCTGTCGGCGCACAGACAACAACACTTTCGCCCTCGTTTATAATTTCACAAGCTTCTTTTTGAAACTCATCTAATTCAAATGGAAAACCGTATAACATTACAATCCCCTAAACCATCACCTTTAATATAATACTCCCTTATTATTCTATAATAACAGAATATATTCAAAAAGTCACAAAGTTTACAAATCCTTAAATTTTGCACGCTTAACAGAAAAATTCATATCTTCCAGCTTTTCAATAATTTTATCTTCGAATCCGTCAAAATAAGTAAAAAATCTAAATTTTTCTCCGTTTTTCAGGACAAAATAAAATACAGTTGAAAAAACAGAATATTTATAAAATTTAAAAAATCCATAATTATATTTAACATGGGAAATGTCACAAAACGGGATTCTGCGTTTACCAATTCTAAAATAACCTCCGAACTGATTAACGTAAACAATTGGCGTAAATACAATAAAAAATATAACAGATACCAAGATTAAAGAACCAAAACACGTAAAAATATTTTCGTAAATATTTTCAAAATTCTGAGGACTATTAAAAATAAAATTAAGAATGATTATCCCACAAATAAACATGATTATCGCAATTACATAGTATATAATCAAACTAAACAATCCGGGACAAAACATTTTTTCTTTAGATTTATCAATCATATTTCTGCTCATAGTTTATAAAATTAAAAGGCTGAATAAAATCAGCCTTTTATATTATATCTTATCAAAACCTGTATAAGGTCTTAATACTTCAGGAATAATAATAGTTCCGTCTTCCTGCTGGAAGTTTTCAATAATTGCAGCAACAGTTCTACCAACTGCAAGACCTGAACCGTTAATTGTATGGACAAATCTTGTTTTTCCTGTTGCTTTGTCTTTATAACGAATATTTGCGCGTCTTGCTTGATAATCGCCAAAATTAGAACAGCTTGAAATTTCTTTATAAGTGTTATAAGAAGGCATCCAAACTTCCAAATCCCAGCATTTATTAGCTGAAAATCCGATATCACCTGTTGAAAGAGCCACACGCCTGAATGGAAGATTTAATTTTTTTAGCATGTCTTCAGCATCCTCAGTTAATTTTTCATGTTCTTCAGGACTTGTTTCAGGAGTACATAATTTAACTAATTCAACTTTATTAAACTGGTGAACTCTTATCAAGCCTCTTGTATCTTTACCGGCAGAACCTGCTTCACGTCTAAAACATGGAGTATAAGCCGTCATATATTTCGGTAAATCATCTTCAGATAAAATTTCATTAGCATAAATATTTGTCACAGGTACTTCTGCTGTCGGGATTAAATATAAATCTTCATCGACGCATTTATACATATCATCTTTAAACTTTGGAAGTTGTCCTGTACCTGTCATGGTAGCAGCATTTGCCATAAATGGAGGTAAAATTTCTTCATAACCTTGTTTTTCGGTATGTTCATTTAAGAAGAAATTTATAACTGCACGCTCTAATCTTGCACCTTTACCTCTGTATAGAGTAAATCTTGACTGAGATAATTTAACTCCTCTTTCAAAATCAACAATATTTTTTTCTTCACACAAATCCCAGTGAGCTTTAAATTCGAAATTAAATTTTGTAGGTTCACCCCATTTTGAAACCTCAACGTTATCAGCATCAGAAGCACCAATCGGAGTTGTTTCATCAGGAATATTTGGAGTTCTTAAAAGCATGTCGCGTTGTTTTTCATCAAGTTCAACTTGTTTTTCTTCCAAAGCTTTTATTTCATCACCCAAAACACGAACTTCTTCTTGTATAGCGTCAGTATTTTCACCATTCTTTTTCATCAAACCGATTTTTTGAGATTCATTTTTTCTTTTTGCTCTCAATTCATCAGCCTTAGTTTGAATTTGACGTCTTTCCTCATCAACAGCCAAAATGGCATCAATTGATAATTCAGGGTTGCGTCTTTTTAATAATTCATTAACTTTATCGGGATTTTCCCTAATCATTTTAATATCTAACATATTTGTACCTCTTTCTAATACAAATTTATAAAAAATATAATTAATAATCAACAAGTTATTACCATATGTGAATATAAAGTGATATAATGAATTTTATGCAGACGTTATTATTTGTAAAAATTCAACATATAAAAAAGAAAATACTGAAATTTGTACTTTCTAAAATATTAAAACGCAAATATTACAGAACAGGTAAGTGCAAATGCTGCGGAGAATGTTGTCAGCATATTTATGTAAAACACGGTAAAAAAGTAATAACAGACGAAAAAACTTTCAGAAAACTGCAATATTTACATCAATTTTATACATACCTTGAAATAATAGGAAGAGATGAAACAGGCTTAATATTTTCTTGTACAATGCAAGATAAGGTTACAAAAAAATGTAAAGTTCACAAAAATCGTCCCGGAATATGCAGAAGATACCCTCAGGAAGAAATGTTTTTGATGGGCGGAACACTTTCCGATAAATGCGGTTACAAACTGGAACCGATAATAAAATTTAGTGAAATACTTTCAGATTTATTAAAAAAATCTTAACGATTTGACACATACTGAAAAATATACTTTAATAGTAAAAAGTATACTTGGGTAGGAATATGTACATAAAGCAGCTTGAAATTGATAATTTTAAGTCTTTTGCGCGAAAAGTAGAGATACCACTGTTAGAAGGATTTACAACAGTATCAGGTCCAAACGGCTCGGGCAAAAGTAATATTATTGACAGCGTTCTGTTCGCTTTAGGGTTGGCAACAACTCGCAGTTTGCGTGCGGAAAAAGTTGCGCACCTTATTTCAACCTACACAAACAAGAATGAAGCCACAGTAAAAGTTACATTTTCCGGAATAGAAAACGAAGCTGATTTCAGTATTGCAAGAAAAATAAAAAAAGCTTCAAATGGCACTTTTGTAAGTACATATTACCTCAATGACAGTGTTGCAACATTAACAGATATTCACTCTCTTTTGGAAAAATATAACATCACTCCAAACAGTTACAATGTTATAATGCAATCTGATGTAATGAGTATTACAAACTGCACCTCAAATGAAAGAAGAAAAATTGTTGATGAAATTGCAGGGGTTGCAGATTTTGACAGAAGAATAGAACAAGCAACAAAAGAACTCGATACAGTCGAAAGCAGAGTAGAAAAAACAAACTTTATCCTCGCAGAAGTGGAAGGCAGGCTTCAGCAATTAGAAGAAGAAAAAGAAGTTGCATTAAAATATCAAAAATATAAAGAAGAAAAAATCGGCTACGAAAGCCAAATTAATGCTGTAAGATTTTTTGATATAAAAAGAAATCTTGAAAAAGCTCACGAAAATATTTTAGACTTTACAAAAAAGAAAAAAGAAGCAGAAGTAAATCTTACTGATACAAATGAGAAATTAAAATTAATTAAAGAAAAGTACGAAGAAGTTGCAAAAGAAGCAAAAGAAAAGGGTGAAGACAAGCAGCTTGAATTAAAAAAACAAGCGGAAGAATTAAAAGGTGCAATTGACAGAAAAAATAATGCAATAATTTACGCTGAAAAACAAATTTCTGACGGCCTAAAATCAATTGAAAACGCAAAAAATGGTATCGAAAACCAAAAGAAAAAAATTGAAGATACAAAGTTAAAAATTTCACTAAAACTTGATGAAATTGATATTATAAATAAAGATATCGAAGAAAAAAATAAAGAACTGCAAGAGGTTTTGGCAGAGGTTGCAGGTCTAAATCAGACTGCAGACCATTATATCGAAAAAATTAATGAGCTCAGAAATAAAAAAGATGAACTAAAAGATACAGAAAGTAAGCTTTTACAGGAAAAATTACCGCTTGAAAATGATTTAAAAAATTTAAAAGAAAAACTTTCTCAAGCGCAGCAAACTCTTGAAATGCTTGAAAATTTCAAGGCGGATTTTGAAACGGAAAAAGATAAACGCGAATTAGAAATTAAAAATCTTGAAAAAGAAATTGAAGATTTAAAAATCGTTCAAACAAAATTAATGAACGATACACAAACAAACAAAAACGAAATTGAAGATATTAACTTTCAAATTAATGCTTTATATAAAAACATAACAAAATTACAAACACAAAAAGAAGTTCATCAGGCCAATTCAAATTACGCCGTAGAATATGTAATGAGTGCTAAAATCAATGGTGTTCACGCACCTATCGTACAGCTTGGAAAAGTTGATAAAGAATACGCACTTGCACTTGAAACCGCTATAGGCGGACGTATGGAGCATATCGTAGTTGATAACGAATATGTTGCTTCAAGTGCAATTGAAATACTAAAATCCAGCGGAGCAGGAAGGGCAACTTTTGTTCCGTTAAACAAAATAAAAAAAGCACCAACAAGTCTAAATCTACCAAAAGAAAGCGGTGTAATTGATTTTGCAATAAACTTAATTGACTTTGATGACATTTATCTTGATGCATTTTTCTACGCAGTAGGCGATACACTTGTCGTTGAAAATGAAAATGTTGCCAGAAAATTAATCGGCAAATACCGAATGGTTACATTAACAGGTGAAATTTATGAAAAAGCAGGTTCTATCACAGGTGGTAAAGCCAGACGTTCAGGGCCAAAATTTAGCCAAAATGACGATGATGAACTTGAAAAACTCAATAAAAAACAAAAAGAACTTGATGAAGCTTTAAGAAAAGCTATGTCAGAAAAAGACGAAATAGATAAAAAATTAATCAAAGTTCGTTCGGATTACTCTGAAACGATTACGGCACTGAGCGAAGCAAAGGCTGATTACAAAAGATTTATTTCAAATGCCGCTAAAAGTGAAAATAAACTTGAAGAAAATAAAAACTTTATCGCTACAGAAACTCCTAACGTTGATAAAATTTCTTCAAAATTAGATAAACTTGAAGAAAAAGATGTTGAGCTTCATTCAAAATTGCTTGATGTTCAGGCTGAAATTGAAGAAGTTGAAAAACTTATTGACAGTGATACATTAAGACAATTAAAAGAAAAAACCGAAAGTATAGAAGACGGAATTAAGCGATTAGAATCAAATAAAATGCAGGCTAATAATGATATTAGCGAGTTTAACAGACAAATAGCTTTTGATGATTCAATTATCAATACGCGCTATGAAGAAATTACGAATATCGAAAAAAATAACGAAAAATATGCATCAGATAAAAAAATCGCAAAAGATGAAATTGAACGTTTAAATGTTCAGCTTGAAGAATTGAATGCAAGTATTGAAGTTATTACAGGACAACTAAAAGAACTTTTGGAACAAAGAGATAAAATTAATGAAGAAGTTCTGGAGCTTGAAAAACAAAAACATTTAAAAGAATCTGATATTGAAAAAATAGCAGAACAAGTTGAATCGTTTAAAGCACGCAGACGCGAATTAGAGCCACAGCTTGAAAGTGCAAAACAAGAACTTGAAGCAACAGGCATTGATATTGAAAAACTTGAACCTTCAACAATTTCTATTGATGAAATTAATTCCAAAATTCAGCGTCTTCAAAAGAAAATGGACGAGCTCGGCGATGTTAACATGCGCGCAATAAACGACTATGAAAGAGTTTCAACAAGACAGGCAGAAATGAAAGAACAAATTGAAACACTTTCAAAAGAAAGAATTCAAATATTAGAACGTATGCAAGGATATGAACAATTGAAAAAAGAATCGTTCATGAAAACATACAATAATTTAAACATACAGTTTAAAGAAGCTTTCCATGAACTTGCAGGCGGTGAAGGCACATTAATATTAGAAAATCCTGATGACCCATTCCAAGGCGGTTTAACAATTGACGCTCAACCTAGAGATAAAAAACGCCAGCGTCTTGAAAGTATGTCGGGCGGTGAAAAATCAATTACTGCACTTGCGTTTGTATTTGCTATACAAAATTATTTACCTGCACCGTTCTATGCTTTTGATGAGGTAGATTCAAGCTTAGACGGAATTAATGTTGAAAAATTAGCAAATTTAATTCAAACTCAGTCAAAAAATACGCAATTTATAGTAGTTAGTCATCGCAAACCTATGATAGAATCAGCTAATAGGACAATAGGTGTTACACAAAAAGAAAAAGGTATCACCAAGGTAACCGGAGTAAAATTGAGAGATTAAAAATATGGCAGAAGCATTTATTTACGACAATTTAGAACAACAAAATTATCAAGCTGAAGGAATTGAAATTCTTGTACAAATGGCAAAATCAGGAAAAATCGATCCTTGGAATATAGATATTATTGATGTTACAGACAAATATTTATCGCATCTATTCGAAATAAAAGCGCAAAATTTGAGAGCTACAAGCAAAACGTTATTATTTGCATCTATTTTATTGCGTTTAAAATCTAATGTACTTGAAGGAAATGATATATTAGATTTCGACGCTCAACCTGAAGATGATTATGACATTCTTGACGACGATTACTCTGAAACTTACGAACCTCCAAAAAGCAATGTAATTTCCTTTAACGAAGTACTTCAAAGGAGAACAAGTGTTAAAGTAAACAGAAATCGTAATGTCACATTGAAAGATTTGATTCGTCAATTAGAATTTTACGAAAAATTAGAACGCAAACAATCTCTAAAACAGCAGCAAGAAAGAGCACAAAGACGCGTACGCTCATATGCTAACTTTACTGCTGAAGATATTGTTAATTTAGCTCACGAAGAGTTTATTGAAAACTCAAGCTAAACTTGAAAAAATATTTAATAAAAATGAAAAAGTAGAATTGAAAGAGCTTATTTCTATTGGTATGAATAAAATTTCCGCATATATTGCATTGTTATTTTTAACTGCTGAAGGCAAATGTGATTTGGAACAAGAAGAATTTTATTCTGATTTGTACGTGGTGAAGGCAAATGGAACAACTTAAAGCAAGAATCGAAGCGGTACTTTTTACAACCGGAAAAGCACTGCAAACTGAAGAAATCGCAGAAATTTTAGA
>CAYLHN010000101.1:0-7254 GCA_964383455.1 uncultured Muribaculaceae bacterium
AACAGCCTTTCAGATGTGATTACGGATACAATATAGAAATAGGATATAATTTTTACGCAAACCATAACCTCATACTTCTTGACTGTGCAAAAGTTACCTTTGGCGATAATGTCTTTATTGCTCCAAATTGCAGTTTTTATACAGCTTGTCACCCTCTTGATGTTGAAAAGCGTAATGACGGACTTGAATATGCTCTTCCTATAACTGTTGGTAACAATGTTTGGATTGGCGGAAATGTTACGGTTCTTGCCGGAGTAACTATTGGTGATAATTCGGTTATCGGGGCAGGAAGTGTTGTAACAAAAAATATTCCTGAAAATGTTGTAGCTGTCGGAAATCCTTGTCGGGTTATAAAAGAAATTACAAAAGATACAAAAGACAAATACAAGGTATTATAACATGTCTGAAATATTAGATTTTTCCGAAGTTTTAGAATTTAAAAAAGCAATAAATGAAACATATGGACTTTATGTTCATTTTCATGATTCTTGCGGCGGACAATATTTTTCGTTCGATGAAACAAAAGATGGTGTTAAGCAATTTGTAAAAGAATACTTTTCCGTAAAAAATCTGTTACCTGTTTTTACAAATGACGGTTTATCGTTTACTCTTGAAAGGGTTGAAATGTGTTAAATGAATTTTCAAGATTAGAACTTTTAATTGGTTGTGAAAACTTAGAAAAACTTGCAAATGCAAAGGTTGCAGTCTTTGGCGTCGGCGGAGTAGGCGGTTACGTTGTAGAAGCGCTTGCAAGAAGCGGTGTAGGTAAGTTAGACTTAATAGATAATGATAAAGTTTCACTTACAAACATAAACCGACAAATTATCGCAGCTCATTCAACAATTGGTAAATATAAGGTTGATGTCGCAAAAGAAAGAGTTTTAGACATAAATCCAAATGCTCAAGTAAACACTTATAAAATGTTTTATACTCCTGAGAGTGCTAATGAATTTGATTTTTCAAAATACGATTATGTTGTTGATGCAATAGATACTGTTGTTGGCAAATTGGAAATAATAGAGCGTGCAAAAAAAGCAAATGTATCTGTAATATCATCAATGGGTGCGGGTAACAAAATGAATCCTGAAATGTTTGAAGTCGCAGATATTTCAAAAACGTCAGTTTGTCCGTTGGCAAAAGTTATAAGACAAGAATTGAAAAAAAGAAAAATTAAAGGTGTAAAAGTGGTTTATTCAAAAGAAATACCGCTAAAACCTGCGATAAATAATGAAGAAAAGACAAACAAAAGAACTACCCCCGGCAGTAATGCGTTTGTTCCGTCTGTGGCAGGCTTAATCATTGCAGGCGAAGTTATAAAGGATTTGATTAGTAATAAAATTAGTTTATAGCTTAAGCAGCTTTTTTAAACAAAGAAACAGAAATTTCCAGCACTTCCAAAATCTCATTGATTTTTGCAATAGATACATTTTGATAATTATGTTCTTCGTATCTGTTCAACTGCTGCTTTGTTATTCCCAACATATTAGCTAAATCTTGCTGTGATAAACCTTTTGATATTCTTATTTTTGAAATGCTTTGCAACAGTTCCACAAAAGTTATGTTTTGCGGTAGTTCATATATACCTTTTTTAAGGTTTTCATATTCTTCAATTTCTTGTTCTAATGTTCCGATTAAAGACAACAAACTACCTTTTGAATACTCATCAAGAGATTCTAATTTTTTGTTATAATCTTCTATCATCTTTAATGTTCTGTTTTTTTGTTGTTCTGATTTAATCATAAAATGCCGCCTTTCATTTTACAATTTTTATTATTCCTCTCTCTATTCCGTCTCTTGAATGAGTAAAGAAATAATGAAAAATATTCTCACTTTCAATATAAAATTCTATTTTTTGTTCATACCACATTGGAAATTTATCTTTTGGGTTATCTTT
Source organism: uncultured Muribaculaceae bacterium (assembly GCA_964383455.1). Taxonomy (GTDB): domain Bacteria; phylum Cyanobacteriota; class Vampirovibrionia; order Gastranaerophilales; family Gastranaerophilaceae; genus UBA6984. Next base: position 1,895 of record CAYLHN010000101.1, read on the forward strand.
ACCTTTAAATATTCCCCAGATATTTCCACTCTCAACAAGTTTTTTAAATTGTTCACTTTGGGTATCAACAATTATATATCCGTCTATGTCATTTGGAATTGGTTTCATTGTTGCAAAACTACCATTTGCATAAATTTCATCAATTCCATATTGCCAATAAACTTTGCAAGCCTCTGAAAGAGATTTTATTAAAGTTTGTCTTTGTTTACCATTACCAAGTATGGGATGAGCAAGTAATTCATCAATGGTTATAGGATAAATTCCGCTTTTCAGATATCCAGTAATATTATCAAATTCAAGTTCTTGCATATAAATATTATAAACCAATTATTATAAAAAGTCAACACATCCGATTACTTTTGGAATTGCTTTTTAACAATTTCAATGTCATAATCTAAAACATCAATGATGTTAGCAACTTCATTGTAAGTAATTGTGCCTTGACTAAGTTTACGAGAAAGGCCATCTCGTGTGTATTGATTGTCTTTTGTTCCGCATGTGGTCGGCTTAATTATTACAGGCAAAGTTATAAAAGATTTGATTGATTACAAAATGTTATAATTAAAAATTTGCCATTAATTCATCAAACTCTTGTTTCAAAGTCTCTGAAAATAAATAAGCCTCTGTACAATCCTCAATATTTTGTAAGTGCATAAACCCTAAAGCATAGTACAAAAGATTTATTTTTGCTTGAATAGAATCTAATTTTTCATCAATATCAATGTCCATAATAACTCCTTTTATTAATGATTATTGTAAAATTATTATATTAATCATTAGTTTTATTGTCTAACATGTAAATAAAATTGGCAAATTTGCCAATTTGTTGTTAATTCTGCTAATTTTGTCTTTACAAAAAAGATAAAATATATATTTTTTAACTGCATTAGAAAATATTATAAAAGAACTAAATTTAGTATTAATTTTTGCTCATTAGTTTTGTCATCTGTTTAATTTCTGCAGAAACCCTAAAAGACTCTCTTATTTTTTGAAGGGATTTGTTGTATGTTATTTTGTCAAGATTACATTGTTCTGATTTTAGGTAATTAAGACATTTTTCAGGGTATTTCCCCATAATAGTCGCAATTGCCCAAGCTACACCCATTTGCGAATAATAGTCCTCTGTATTTAAACTGTCTAAAATCGCAATAACTTTATCTATATATTCATCATTTAAATAATGTGATAGCAAGACAACAGCAATTATTCTGCTTTCAAATTCTTTTTTTGTGTTTTTGTATTTCATTAAAAATCCCCAAACTTCTTCAGGATATTTTCTTGAAATTTTAAAGTTTTGGCATAAAGAATCATTTACTGCCCAATCATCAACATATGGTATAAAATCTTCAAAGTATTTTAATAAAGCTTTTATATCTGATTTTATGTATCCGATAACAAAAGCATGCAGTAATTTCAGTTCATAACTGCTGAAATCATCTTCTTTCAGAAATGTTTTGTAATCATCTTTTGCTATTTTACGCGCAAATTTTCTCAATTCCGGTATAGAAATACCAAATTTTGTACGTTTAATAGTTTTCAGTTTATCTTTAATTTCAAGTATATTCATTATTTTAAATTATAACTTATGTCAATTCTTTCATAAATTTCATCAATAGGTACTGAGCCGTCTAAAATTATAGTCAGCCAGTGTTTTTTGTTCATATGATAACCGTTGAAATATTTTTTATTATCAACTATTTTTTCTATTTCTTCAGTTGAAGCCCTTAAGTCAATTACTTCAACTTTTTCTTTGCTTTTAAAACCTAATTTGTCTTTACCGACAGTAAGTATGGCAAAGTACCATTTTTTATTATCTTTTCTCCTGCAAACAGCGTTATCAGGAAATTTTTTCCAAAGGTATTCTACATCATCATTATATTTTTCTTTTGCATAATTTATAACAAGTTTGGAATATTCAAATTTAAAAATATTATTTTCAAAACATTTTTCAGCTATATCAGACAAAACTTGTTCGTATTCTTCTTTTACTCTGCCGACAAATTTACCCTGAACGTAATCTACCAAGTGCAAAGTATAAATTTCATTTGAATCTTTTTCTGTTAATACTGTTGACACAGTATTATTTGAATTGATTTTTACATTTAGAACAAATTCACCGTCAACAATTTCAGTTGTATAAATTCCATCGACAAAACCATACTTATCTAATTTACTAATATTTGCTTTTTTATCCTTAAAAAAATTTTTCATAAGACAATTATAACAAAAATTAGAGATAAAATTGAAGTTATCAAATTTTCAAAAAGAATAATTTTTTCTATCGCTTGTATTGGTTTTAAAATTTTGATAATATTGTTAAAAGATTATTGATTGTGTTTAAAAATATGATACAAGACATTACAACAGAACAAATTGCAGGGTATAAATTATATTTAGACTTAATTCACGCAAGAATTTTAGATAAAGCTTTTGACGAACAAGCTCCATATTTACGCTGCAAAAAAGGATGTTCTCACTGCTGCGAATGGGGACAGTATCCGATGTCAGCAATAGAAATTAACTATATTTTAATTAAAGTTTCAGAATTGTCTGAAGAAAAACGTCTGGAGATACTAAAAAATATTCAGGATTTAATTGAACAATTTAAAAATAAAAATTCTGCAGAGCCTTTTTTCTATAAGTGTCCGTTCCTTTTAAACGGCATTTGCAGTGTTTATGAGAATAGAGCAATTATATGCAGAACACACGGTTTAATGTTTTTCTTAGATGACAATGAAGGAAATGAAAAATATAAAATTCCAAGTTGTGTAAATTTAGGTTTAAATTACAGTAACGTTTATGATAAAGAATTAAAAACAATTACTGATAAATTATATGAAAAATCAGGAATAAAATTCCCGCCACAGGCATATAATCTAAGCTTAAAAACACTTTCAAAAAAAGAAATAACGTCTAATTTAGGGTTTGAATTCGGGGAATTTAAATCTCTTATTGAGTGGTTTATGTAATTAAATGTAAAGATTTTTTTATATAACCGGCAAAAAAAATTTTGATGGTTTTTATCTAATCAGGAAGACTTTTAAAGGAGATAAAAATGGCATCAGTTACACCAATATCAGCAGCACAACAATACAAAAATAATAAATTTGCAGTACTTAATGAACAAATTTACGGTTATAAACACGGCATACGCCCATTTGTATTGCAAACAATGCAGGTCGAAGATAAAGATGCTATTGAAAAGCGTTTGCAAAGAGATAACTTGAACTATCATTTACAAGAGGCTCCTGGCGGAAGAAATCTTAATGTTTTCTTTGGAGATAAACCTTGTGTTGATGTTATAAAATCTTTTGGCGGTACTCCGTTAAATAAATTAACTCCTGAAAAGGATTTTATTCTTGGCATTATGTTAGGTTACGATAAAACTAAACAATGCGAAAGATATTTGAAACTGAAAGAAAAAGAAGCAGCACAGCAAAATAAATTGAATGTTGTTGCTTAATAAAGAGTAGAGATATAAAAATAAGAAAAATGACAACGCTTAAAATCGTTGTCTTTTTTTATTTCCCATTATTACATGGTTTAAGCTATATAATGTTAGCTTATGTAACAAGGTAAATATAAAAACAGTATAAACAAAGTAAAATATTACATTTGTAAAATTATGTAAATGAATTATACCAAGGCTGAAACCTTGGTATAATCGCTATATGATATGATGGGAGGGGTATTTTTATATTGCGGAAATGTACGTGGTAGTTTATAATGATAAAGAGACCGCACATATAGTAAAAGGAGTATGATAATGAAAACAGAAACTATTCAACCTCTTAACTCACGACTTACAAAAACCGCTTTCACCCTCGCTGAAACATTAATTGTAATCGGAATAATCGGCGTTGTTGCCGCTTTGACACTACCGAACCTTAATCACGCAACAGGTGATAAAGAAAAAGTTACCAGAGTTAAAAAAATATATTCAGCCTTAACTGACGCGGTTGATAGAGCACAAGTTGTATATGGTGATTTTGATACTTGGTTTACGGATTTACAGAATCAAAATGGTTATATCCATTCTTCAAATTATGCAACTGCAAATGAGCGTTTTGCAAAACGAGTAACAGAATTTATGAAAGTAACAAAAGATTGCGGAATTGAAGATTCTACTAAATATTGTTTTAATCCCGATGATAACATTTATTATGATTATGGATATTCCGTTATTTTATCAGATGGTACAGCGTTGCTTTTTATATCAATAAATACAGATCAACATACTATTTTGGTTGATTTAGATGGTACTAAAAAAGGTAAAAACAAATATGCAAACGATATTTTTGCTTTTGATATATATAGACAATCTGCCGAATATAGAACTAAAAACACTTTATATCCTGGAGGATGGACGTTGTGGTCTAAAACTGGATTTATTGACGGTTGTCTTGGTCAGCATTATTGTACAGATTGGGTAGTTAGAAATGAAAATTTAGACTATTTAAAATGTCCTGAGGATTTAAATTGGGATACAAAGACAAGTTGTAAATAAAGTGGTGCAAAAAATTACACTCTACAGTTTTCGAGTCTTGCAGTGATGGCTGTGTTTAGATACAAAAAAATAAGGTGAAATTAATCACCTTATTTTTTGCTTATACTTGAATAAATTTTATTATTCTTTTGTAAATTCAGCGTCGATTACGTCATCATCGCCTTTGTCATTTGAGGATGATTCTGAGTTTGCAGATTCACTTGAGCCTGCGTTTGCAGATTCGTCTTTTTGAACTGCTTCGTAAGCCTTTTGTGAAATGCTGAACATTGTTTGTTGTAAGTCTTCTGATAATTTTTTGATATCATCAGCAGATTTATTTTCATCCAATGCTTTTTTCAAAGTTTCTTTTTGTTCGTTTAATTTGTCTTCATCAGCTTTGTCGATTTTGCCTTCAAAATCTTTAGTTAATCTTTCTGCTGATGAAATTAATGAATTAGCATTGTTTTTAATTTCTGCTTCTTCTTTTTTCTTTTTATCTTCTGCAGCGTTTGCTTCAGCTTCTTTAACCATCTTATCAATATCTGATTCTGAAAGGTTAGAAGAATTTGTAATTGTTATTTTTTGTTCTTTGTTTGTAGCTTTATCTTTAGCAGAAACGTTTACAATACCGTTTGCATCGATATCAAATGTAACTTCGATTTGAGGAACGCCTCTCATTGCAGGAGCGATACCTTCTAATCTGAACATACCTAAAGATTTGTTATCTTTAGCCATTGGTCTTTCACCTTGAAGAACTTGAATATCAACGGCTGTTTGGTTGTTTTCTGCAGTTGAGAACACTTGAGATTTAGAAACAGGGATTGTAGTGTTTCTTGGAACAAGTGCTGTCATTACGCCGCCTAAAGTTTCAATA
>CAYLHN010000102.1:0-7244 GCA_964383455.1 uncultured Muribaculaceae bacterium
ATACCGCTTAATTGTAATTCATAACCCGGTAATACAACTACATTTTTCATTGAGTGAGATTTGTTCAATAATTTATTAAACATATCACGTCCCATTGCATCATCAGGGTGGAATTTACCTGCAAAAATTAATTGAAGTTTATTATTTTCCAACAATTTCATAATGCGGTCTTTATTCATCAAGATTAACCAAGCACGCTTGTAATCTGCAAATCTTCTGGCCCATGTAATTGTTAAAACATCAGGATCAAATCTTTTACCTGCTTTATTTGCAATATATTTGAACAATTCTTGTTTCATTTCACGTTTTGCAGAAACTAATTCTTCAAAAGATTTGTCACCGTTCATACGTTTATCCTGCCAGTAATGTAAATTTACTGCGTTGGTAATAGCTCTGATAGGGCATCTGCCTTCAACCCATTCCCACATTTTGTTTGCAACAAGACCGTGCAATTGTGATACTGCGTTTGCAATACGGCTCATTCTTAAAGCTGCAACAGTTAGAGAGAAGTTTTCACCGCCTAATTCAATAGCAGTTTCTCTTGATGCACCTGCGAAAAATCCGCCTTCCATCAGAGTATCAACCCAGTGAACTTCGTTACCTGCTGCTACAGGTGTGTGAGTTGTAAATACTGTTCTCTTTTTAACTTCTTCCAGGTTACCTTTGTATTGTCTTAATAACTCAAATGCAGCCGGTAAAGCGTGTCCTTCGTTCATGTGAATAACGTCGAATTTGTATCTCATTGCTTGTAATATTTTAATACCGCCTACACCTAAAATAGTTTCCTGAGCAATTCTGATTTTTTCATTTCCGTCATATAATCTATGAGAAATACTTCTTGCCCAATCACTGTTTCCGTCAATATCTGTTGTTAATAAATATACAGGGCAAGAACCAAATAATTCAGGTTCTACTCTGTAAGCGTTAACTTTAACTTTTTCACCAAAAGTATCAACTTCTACCTGCACGCCTAAATCAGTTAAATAATCATAATATTTTCTGATATAAGCAACTTCTACCTGACCATTGTGATCAATACGTTGATCGTAATAACCGTAAGACCAAAGCATTGTTACACCTACCATTGGCATTTGTAAATATCCGGCAGATAACATATGTGAACCTGCCAAAAACCCTAAACCGCCTGAATATGTGCTTAAAGATTGGTCTAACGCAATTTCCATTGATAAATATGCAACTGATGGTAATGACATATCCTTAATTCCTTCTTTTTTCTGTGTACTCTTTGCAGACATTTTTCGACTGCAATTAAGATTGTAACATAAATACAAGCTTTTTTCTAATTTTATACAAAAATTTAGTTAAAACACGCTAAAATTACTACTGTAACTATATTTTAGACATTAAGAAATGTTAAAATTATTTTAAAATTTCATTAACAATATCCTGCGGATTAAATTTCAAACAGGATAATTCATCGCAGGTTGTTTGCCTGTGTTCCCATAAACAAGGCTTTATAGGACAGTTGTCATTTGTTTTTAATGCAGTCACAAAATCTGCCTGCGGAATAAGTTTTTTATCGTCAGTTGAGCCAAAAATTGCATAATTTCTCGTTTTTACGCCTACTGCAATATGAAGTGGTGCTGAATCTGAACATATAAATTTTTCATATTTAGTAATTAATTTTGCCAAATCCATTAAATTTTTTGTTTTGCCATAATAATTTGTAAAGTTTGGATTATTCAATGGTTCAATTATTTTTAAAATCTCATCAATAACTTCTTTATCATCAGGGCCGCCTGTTAATGTAACTTGTTTACCATTTTCAAGTAATAATTTTATAACTTCTGCCCAAATTTGAGGAGTAATAGTTTTAATCATATTTTTTTGAACACTTAATTTACTTACTCCCGGATGGATTAAAACTGAATTTGCGATTTTTTCTTCACATTCAATATTAATTTCAGGAATTTCTGTTTTAATATCTGTAAGCGGAGTTATAAGCTCATGATACATTTTAGATGCATATTGATTTTTATTTAAAACAACGGCCTTTGTCAGTAATTTTTCACTTAATTCTCCTGTATTGTAACCGTAGCGTTCTTTTATTCCTGTCATAAATAACAACAGACTTATAAGTTTATTCCCGCCTGAAGAAATAACTGTATCAAATTTTCCAAAACGTGCTTTTAAAACCAATTTCATTAATTCAAAATATTTATTTTTACCTTTTGGATTAATTAACATTAAATCATCTATTGTATCTGTTAAATCTTTAATACCTTTGCTTCTTGGTTCTAAGCAAAGTGTTATTTTTGAATCGGGATATGCTTTTTTTAATGAAATTAAAGTTGGTAAAAACAAAATTTCATCACCTATTCCGCCAAAATTAATTATTAAAAAATTTTTCATTTTTCCTCTCTTTTTTAATAATTATATCAAAAATTTTTTATATATCTAATTTTTTGATGTTTTTTGCACATATTGTAATTTTGAAAGTTTATATCCAAAAATTATACAAGCAACCAATAGCATTGTTCCAAAAAGAATAAATGTATTTGCAATTCCTATTTTTTCAGCAATACTGCCTGCTATCAGACTGCTTATTGAAGTTGTACCCATAAAACAAATTCCGTTTAAGCTCATTACTCTTCCGCGTTTATCGTCATCAACAAAGTTTTGTATAAGAGTATTTACAGGAGTTAAAAAAGCAGCAGTTCCTAAACCAATAATAAACATTGAAATTACAGCCGCAACTTTTATGTGAACAAATCCCATAACAACAAACCCTAATGCAAAAATTGAACATCCCAGACATAAAATTGTTCTCAATTTTTTTATTGTTGTTTTTGATGCAATAAGTAATGCCGAAATCAATGCACCTATACCTATTGAACTCATTAAAAAACCCAACGTATCTGCATTTTCATGTAAAATTTCTTTTGTATAAACAGGCATTAACATAGGATAAGTCATTGCAATAAAACTAAATACAGCTAAAAACATTAATAAGGTACTTATTTGAGGGGTTTTTACCACATAAATAAAACCCTCTTTAAGACCTTCTGTAATTGTTTCGTTTTTAATTTTTTCAGATTTTTTATCTTCAATTTTCATTTTGCTGACAAGGAAAATTGCAGGCAGTAAAAATAAAAAAGTCGTTACAAAACAAAATTTCATACCTGCATTTGCAATAATAATACCTGCAATAGCAGGGCCTATAAGTCTTGCAATATTAAAACAAGATGCATTAAGTGAAATTGCGTTACCCAAATCCTTTGGATCGTCAACAACAAGTATGAACATTGATTGGCGCAAAGGTGCATCTATTGCCGCAATTGAATTTAAGAATATTCCCAAAATTATTATATTCCAAATTTGAACCCAATCATTAATAACAACTATTGCTAACAAAAAAGCTTGTAATGAAAATAAAATTTGTACTGTCAATAATAATTTTTTTCTGTTAAATTTATCTGCAATAACACCGCCAAAAGGAGTTAATAAAAATAACGGAACAGTATTTAAGCAAGTTATAATTCCCATTAATAAAGGGGATTTTGTAAGTTCGTATATAAGCCAGCTCATTGCAACATTTTGAATCCAAATTCCAATTTGAGAAAGAGCCAAACCCGGAAAAAATAATTGAAAATTGCGATATTTCAACGCTCTGAACATTTTTGCGATTTTGTCCATTTATTTTTGCCTTTATTTTTTATTTTTCATTAAATTATCGCTTAATACTATAGTATCATAAATTATTGACTTTTTTAATCAAAACATTAATATTGAAGTATGAAAAAATATCTACTTACTGCATTAATTTTAATATTCGGATTATCGGCTCAGGCAGAAGTTTTGCAGGGCGGAGTAACTTATGATGTTAATTCCGCAAGAGAAGACCTTCTTGACGGAATAAGCTACAATATTGATTCAAAATATGTAAATGACTTTTATTATGATAACGAACACGAACAAAATGTCGGTTACATGCTTAATGGCATGACAGAATTAAAAGACAGAACTTTAGCCTATTTTTCAGATAATACTTACGCAGTTTACAAACATAATGACCCGTATCACGTTTATTATTACGATGAAAACGGACTATTAAATTACATTGAAGAAAAACAAGGTTTAAATTATCCGTATAAAACCTACAAATATAACAAGACAAAAAAACTTGTTAATATGAGTATGCGAGTTTCAAAATCAGAAACATATATATATTCAAAAGACGGAAAACTACTTGCACACTGGGTAAAAGACAAAGCCTATGACGAACAGGGCAACGTTATAATGAAAAGAAAATACGTCGAATAATTATATTAAATTTTTAAAATAAATTGACCTTATAATTAAACCGTACTATAATAAAACTAGGATTAAGGAAAGAAAGGGTGCAAGTCCCTCACTGGTCCGCAGCCGTTAAAGTCGGAATGCTTAATCGTTTTAGTTATTACTTTACGAGACTGGAGGTTTTTATTATGCAACAAAAAGTTATCAAACGTGATGGAAAAATTGTAGATTTTGATTCGTCAAAAATTACCAATGCCATTTGTAAGGCGTCAAATGTTACGAAAGAAATTGACAATTTTACAGCAAGAAGATTAACAAAAAATGTAATTAAAATTGTAAATGATTTTGTAAAAGAAAAAAAATCAAATCTTGAAACACCCACTGTTGAAGAAATTCAAGATGTAGTTGAAAAAGTTTTATTATCTTCAGAATACAAACAAACCGCAAAATCTTATATTTTATACAGGGAACAACATAACAGAATGAGAGATTTTGCAAAAAATGCTTCTGTAAATATGATTGATGATTATTTGAAACAATTAGACTGGCAAGTGAATGAAAATTCAAATATGAGCTACTCAATTCAAGGTTTAAATAACTATCTTGCATCATCTATGAGTAAAAATTACTGGCTAAATAAAATATACCCGACAGAAATAAAAGAAGCCCACGAAAACGGTGATATACATTTACACGATTTGAATATTATATCAGTTTATTGTGTAGGCTGGGATTTAAAAGACTTGTTAACAGAAGGTTTCAAAGGAGTTGTAGGAAAAGTTGCCTCTAAACCTGCAAAACATTTTAGAACGGCACTCGGCCAAATTGTTAATTTCATGTACACAATGCAGGGTGAAAGTGCAGGGGCTCAGGCATTCTCTAATTTTGACACATTGCTTGCACCTTTCATCAAATACGATGGATTAAATTATAAACAAGTTAAACAGGCTATTCAAGAATTTGTATTTAATATGAACGTACCTACTCGTGTAGGTTTTCAAACTCCATTTTCAAATATAACCATGGATTTGATTGTTCCGTCATACTACAAAGACCAATGCGCCATTGTTGGTGGTGAAATGATGGAAGAAACTTATGGTGATTTCCAAGAAGAAATGAACATGATAAATAAAGCTTTCTTTGAAGTTATGATGGAAGGTGACGCTTCAGGCAGAGTCTTTACATTCCCAATTCCAACTTATAACGTTACAAAAGATTTTGACTGGGATAATCCTGAACTTGAAGGCTTATGGGAAATGACTGCAAAATACGGTATTCCTTATTTTTCAAATTTTGTTAACTCTGATATGAATCCTGAAGATGCCCGTTCAATGTGCTGTAGATTAAGAATTGACAACAGACAGCTTGAATATAGAGGCGGCGGACTTTTTGGTTCTAATCCGCTTACAGGTTCTATAGGTGTCGTTACTATTAATCTTCCAAAAATAGGTTATCAATCAAATTCTAAAGAAGAATTTTTTGAAATTTTAAAAGACAGAATGTTAATTGCAAAAGATTCTCTTGAAATTAAACGTAAATTACTTGAAAATTTAACAGAAGCTAATTTATATCCATATACTAAATTTTATTTAAGAGATATAAAAGCAAGATTTGGCGTATATTGGAAAAATCATTTTTCAACTATCGGTTTGGTTGGTATGAATGAAGCTTGCGAAAATCTTTTAAATTGCTCAATTGCAGACGAAGAAGGTCGTCAATTCGCACTTGAAGTAATGGATTATATGAGAGATTTAATTGTAAAATTCCAGGAAGAAACAGGAAATAACTATAATCTTGAAGCAACTCCGGCAGAAGGAACAAGTTATAGACTTGCAAAATTAGACAAGAAAAATCTGGTTGATATCAAGTGTGCAAATGATGAACAGTATTATTCGCAAAGTGCAGAACCATATTATTCTAATTCAACACAACTGCCTGTAAATTGTACTGATGATATCTTTGAATTACTTGACCATCAAGATGATTTACAAACAAAATACACAGGCGGCACTGTTGTTCATATTTTTGCAGGTGAAAGAATCAGCGATACAAAAACAATGAAAAATCTGGTAAGAAAAATTTGTGAAAATTATCATTTACCATATTTCACTTTTTCACCAACTTTCTCTGTTTGTCCAACACACGGATATGTTGCGGGAGAACATGAAACTTGCCCTGAATGCGGTAATGAATGCGAAATTTATTCAAGAATAGTGGGCTATATTCGTCCTGTAAGTCAATGGAATAAAGGTAAAAAGACTGAATTTAAAAACAGAAAAACCTTTGATATGACATATGCAGGAGAATGTTGTTGTTCATAATCGGCGGAATACAAAAAACAACTTTACTTGATTTCCCTGAGAAAATTGCATCTATTGTGTTTACACAAGGATGCAATTTTCGATGCGGATATTGTCATAATCCTGAATTATTGGAACAAAACAAAAATACTGAATTCTTACCTGAAAATTTTATATCTTTTTTAAAAACCCGTATCGGAAAACTTGACGGAGTTGTTATTACAGGCGGAGAGCCTACTATTCAAAGCGGATTATATGATTTTATAAAAGAAATTAAAGAACTAAATTTTGTAGTAAAACTTGATACAAACGGAACAAATCCAGACATTTTAGAAAAACTTATTAATGATAAAATGCTTGATTATATTGCGATGGATATAAAAGCACCTTTGGAAAAATATTCTGAAATTACGAAAACAAAAGTTAATACGGAAAATATTTTGAAAAGCATTAATTTAATAATGAATAGTTCAATTGATTATGAATTTCGTACGACAATTATAAAATCAATGCTTTCATTTGAAGATTTCGACAAAATAGGTCAATTAATTTCAGGTGCAAAAAAATATTATCTACAAAAATTTGTACCTTCAAACATTTATGACAAAAATCTTATAAATGCAGAAACTTATTCCGAAGAAGAATTTAAAAAAATTTGCAAAAATCTTGAAAAATATGTTAAAT
>CAYLHN010000103.1:0-7203 GCA_964383455.1 uncultured Muribaculaceae bacterium
ACAAGTGATAAATCCATATTGAATCACTCCTCGTATAATTAATAACAATATAAGTACTATCTGAAATTTTTGATTATTCATTTTTTCTCCTTTATTTTATTATATCATTTTAAAATATTATTGATTAAAATTTAACATTTTTTTATTTTTATGATGTAATGAATATAGAATCACGAAAAGAGAGGAAGTAGAAATGAATATTGAAAGAACATTTGTTGCATTAAAACCTGATGCTGTTCAAAGAGGTTTGATGGGTAAAATTATTACAAGAATTGAAGAAAAAGGATTTAAAATTATTGCAATGAAAATGCTTGAAGTATCAGAAAAACAGGCAGAAGCTCATTATGCAGAACATGTTGGTAAACCTTTTTATCCGGGGCTTGTAGAATTTATAACTTCTGCTCCAATTGTAGCAATGGTAGTTGAAGGTATTGATGCTGTTTCTGAAGTAAGACATATTTTAGGGGCTACAAATCCAAATAATGCCGATGTTGGTTCTATAAGAGCCGATTATAGTCCGATAATGAAATGTAATTGTATTCATGCTTCCGATTCAGTTGAATCTGCGCAAAGAGAAATGGCAATTTATTTTGATGTTCAAAAAGAACTTTGTACAAATTGGAAAACTATGATGGAAATTGTTCTTGATGGCTTGTCAAAATAGTTATTTTAGTTACGAATTATTACATGTCGATAAAAATACAGGTGCCAGAGCCGGAATTTTGCATACCCCTCATGGTGATATTGAAACTCCGATATTTATGCCTGTCGGTACTAATTCGTCTGTTAAATTACTCACAAATTATGATATTGAACAAACTGGCGCACAGATTATTCTTGCAAATTCTTATCATTTGTATTTGCGTGCAGGAACAAAGAGAATTAGAGAATTTGGCGGAATTCACGGCTGGATGAATTGGAACAAACCTGTTTTAACAGATTCAGGCGGATTTCAAGTTTTTTCGCTTGCAAATTTAAGAAAAATTACTGAAGATGGTGTACAGTTCTGTGATCCGAAAGACGGGAAAAAACATTTTATTTCACCTGAAATTTCTATGGAAATACAAGAAGATATCGGTGCTGATATAATGATGGCATTTGATGTATGTTCACCTTATCCGTGTACTTATCAGGAAGCCAAAAAAGCTATGGAGCAGACTCACAGATGGCTCGAAAGATGTTTTAATGCTAAAACCAATCCTAAGCAAGCTTTATTCCCAATTGTTCAGGGCGCATTTTTTGATGATTTAAGACGAGAAAGCGCTAATGTTATTTCTTCTTATGATGCTGTAGGTTACGCTATCGGCGGATTAAGTGTAGGTGAATCAAAAGAAGAAATGAATCATTTTGTTGAATTTACTGCACCGCTGCTACCTGAAAATAAACCAAGATATTTGATGGGAGTTGGGACTCCTGAAGATTTATTAGATGGTATAAAACGCGGTATTGATATGTTTGACTGTGTTTTACCTACGAGAAATGCAAGACACGGTTCATTCTTTACTTATGAAGGCAAGAAAATTATCAAGAATAAACAATTTGAAGATGATAAATCTCCGCTGGATTTGTCGTGCGATTGTTATGCGTGCAAAAATCACTCTAAAGCATATATCAGACATTTATTCAGATGTCAGGAAGCAACAGCATCAGTTTTAATGTCTATTCACAATATAAAATTCTTACTTGATTTTGCCAAAAAATGCCGAAATGCTATTTTAAATGACGAATTTGAAGAATTTTATAATAATAATTATCATAAATTTGTTAAATAGAGATGTTTTGCAGATGTTGAATTTGCGGGTGCGGTTCAAGCGTAATTCCAATTGCATCAATTCTGAAATTTGACAATTTATGTTCGCTTGTATAAGTCAGTACGCCTTGTTTGATGTGGTTATATTTTGTTTTTGTAATTGCTTCAAGCGGAGTACCAAAATCATTTGTTTTTCGTGTTTTAACTTCTACAAAAACTGTTATATTTTTAATTTGTGCAATTATATCTATTTCACAAAAACGCGAGAAAGTTTTATTTCTTTCGATAATTTTGTAACCGTTTTGTTCTAAATATTTGCAAGCTAAATTTTCGCCTAATTTGCCGATTTCTTTGTTAGATGACATCATGATAACTGTCAGGATTATTTAGTAAATCGTAATTAATTTCATTTTCATTATCTGCAATAGCCGCTGCAACAACAGCGTCAGAGGTTACATTTACCATAGTTCTCAGCATATCCGTAAGTCTGTCCATTGTGTAAAGAAGTGCGAAGCCTGAAATTAATTGTTCAGGAGTTAAGCCCATTCCGTTAAGCACTAAAACAATTGTGATTAAACCTGTTCCCGGAATACCTGCACAGGTACTTGATGCAGCAATTGTTAAAATTGCAATTTGTAAAAGCATAAATGGTGATAAATGTACTCCATAGGCTTGAGCGAGGAATAAAACCGCAATCATTTGCACCATTGCTGTTCCGTCCATATTTAAAGTTGCACCTAAAGGTAAAACAAAGCTTGAGATTTTATGTGAAATTCCTCTTTTTTCACAGCATGCAATTGTTAAAGGTAAAGTTGCAGATGAACTTGCCGTTCCGAATGCAACCATCATTGCTTCTGTCATTGCTGCATATAACATAAATACAGGTACTCTTGAAAATACTTTTAAAAATATCGGATATACAACAAATAATTGTATTGCCAGTCCGATAGCAATTACAAATAAATATTTTGAAATCGCAGAGAAAATATCTAAACCGAAACTTGCAATTGCAGTTGCTGTTAATGCGAAAACTCCCGGTGCAGCAAAGTACATTATCCAATCGGTAACTTTCATTGTAGCGGCAAATACTGATTCAAAGAACGATAGAACAGGACGTCCTATTTCACCGATTTTAGATATTGCGATTGCAAAAATCAGCACAAACACAAGAATTTGAACCATATCACCCATTGCAATTGATGCGAGAGGATTTTTAGGTAAAAAGTCAAGTATTATGTTTAACAGATTTTCTCTTTGATTTTCGATTGTTGCTGCTACTTGTTGTTGAATTTCAACCGCAGCTTGCGAATCAATGTATTGTTCGGCGCCTTTTCCCGGTTGAATTAATAATGCAAGTGACATACCGATTAAGACTGCAATAACGGTAATTATTCCGTAATATAGCACCATCTTTCCGCCGAATTTGCTTAATTGCTTGTTATCACCAACACTTGCGATACCTATTATTACAGCTGATACAACAAGCGGTATTACTACCATTTGTATCATTCTTATAAAAGCCTGTCCGATAAATGTTAAAACATTGAAAATGGTTGAATTTTGATGGCCTATTAGCAAAATTCCTGCAAATATACCCGCCACAATACCAAAAAATATGTGCCAGTTTCTTTTTAAACCGAGTCCGACAGCTATTAAAACTTGCATATGTATTTTCATAAAAAATCCTTTTTAATTTGTGTGTTAATTGTAATACTATCAACTAAAAATTTCAAGTTTTGTGTATGTATTTAAACTAAAATTGATTTAAACAAAATTACCGGTTTTGACGTATATTGTCAGAGGCAGTATGATACTAAGGCAGTAAGTATTTTTTTGAATGGTAAACTGTAGATAGAGAAACCATGTCAAGCTGAACTTTACAAAGCGAACCATTTTTTTGTCATTCTAAACTTGTTTCAGAATTTGTTAAATTGAAAGACCCTGAAACGAGTTATGATGACATGGTTTCTCGATTTATGAACTCACTGCTTACAATTCACAAAAGTACAACAAATGGATTACCGCATTCATTTCATTCGCTGGCAATGATAGTCTGAATTTTATATGAGAGCTTTGCTTGAATATATAAAATTTTGGTGAGGGGTTTATATATTACACATTTAATAGTTTTATGGCTAAACAGTTGAAAGACTTTTCTTAGTGCCTTCTCTCTTTTCACAGACCTCATTCATTGTTCACACCCCTACTGTCTTATACAAACGGTGCAAAAATTGTATCCTAATCTCTTAATTCCAATAATTTTATATTTCGTTCAATTAAAACATCTTTTCCCGGGCGCAAATCAATTATATCCCAAGGTAAATGTTCATCTAAGTGATAATTCTTTAGTGCATAATCATCAGAATTAAAATATTTTTTTGCAGATTTTTTAAACGCACCTAATTTACCTCCGTTTTTGTAAACATCGATTAAAAAGTCTGTAAATTTTTCATCTCCTCTTGATAAAACAGCTTGCCAGTAATCCCATTTTATACTTGAAAAACTCGCTTTCACACCTATTTTATGAAATTCCTTCTTTAAAAATTGCTGTCTTTTTTCTAATTCCGAAGTTGAGAACCTACCGCACCATTGCAGAGGAGTATTTGGTTTTGGAATAAATGAAGAAAATGCAAATGATATATCAAAACCTTTGTTTGCATTTTTCAAACGTTTAGCAAGTAAAACAATTTCATCTAAGTCTTGTTGAGTTTCAGACGGAATTCCAATCATTGCATATATTTTAACCCCTTTTAAACCATTTTTTCTGATTGTTTCAACAGTGTTAAAAATTTGTTCTTCTGAAATATTTTTGTTAATAACTTTTCTTAAACGTTCGCTTCCTGCCTCAATTGCAATTGTAACGTGTTTTTGGTGACCTGCAGCAAGGGTTTTTACAATTATTTCATCAACCGCATCAACCCTTAGCGAAGATATACTCATTTCAATTTCAGGTCTTTGCTTAATTTTTTCATACAGATATTCGCAAATTTGTTTAAATTTCGGATGAATTGAGACCTGCGCACCTAAAAGAGCTATTTTATCAGTATATTGTAAACCAAGTTCAATTTTTTCAATAATATTTTCATAAGGCGCAAACCTTACAGGCAGATTTAAATAAGACGCAATACAAAAACCGCAGCAATTTGCGCAGCCTCTTGAAATTTCAAGTATAAACATATTTTTAAAAAACGCGTCTTCACTCAATATTGGAGTATAAATACACTCATCAATTTTGCAAGTATGCTTAACTATCCTTTTTTGCTGCACAGATGGAACATATATTCCCTCAATTTTTGCTAATTCCTTTAATATATCCGCTTTTTTATAACCTTTCATGCCGGAGATAACGCTAACAGCTTTATTGTTTATAATTTCCCCATCTCCGATAACCATAAAATCAAAAAAATCTTTGTACGGAATCGGATTTGCCGTCAAAACAGGCCCTCCGCCAAATACTAACGGATGAGTTTCTTCTCTTTGAAAAGATTTTAGCGGAATATTATATTTATCGAGCATTTTAAAAATATTTATAAAATCCATGTCAAATGAAAATGAAAAACAAATTGCATCAACATCTTTAACAGAAATTTTTGGACTCTGAGTATCTGAATAAATTCTTTCTACATTTATATTTTCATCTTCATCCATAGATTTATAAATCCATAAATAACCCAATGATGACATCGCAAAAGAATAACATTCGGGAAATGCACACCAAACGTTGCAATCAGCAGTCTTATTTAAATTTCTTTTGTATAAAACTTTTTCCATTTTCGTGTTTTATCATTTTTATTTACTATCATATTTTAGTATAATCTAAAAAAAAATACTATTACCCTAAAAGGAAAGCGGAGTTAAATTTAACTCCGCAAGACATAAATTATGCACTAAGTAATTATATTATACTATATTAATTTAGTTTGTTCAACCCCTAAATCTTCATTTTCTGAAGGCTTAGCTTTATCAACGATAGCATCTTCCTCTTCAGGTGAAATAATCTTGTTCACTGAAACAACAGTATCGTTGTCAACAAGGTTTTGAGCTCTTACGCCTGTTGCAGGTCGGCCTTGTTGAGATATATCGCCTGCTTTTATACGAGTTACAATACCGTTTGCTGTAACAAGCATGATATCATCATTTTCAGAAACAATAGTTAATGCAACTAATCTTGATTCATTAGTCTTGAATTTAGTTGCAATTAAACCGATACCGCCTCTGTTTTGACCTCTGAATTCAGACAATTTAGTACGTTTACCAAAACCGTCTGATGTAACTACAAGTAAATCTGCATCATAGTTTTGCGGAACAATATCACATCCGATAATTTCATCGCCTGTTCTCAACTTCATTGATGTAACCCCTCTTGCACTTCTGCCCAAAGGTCTTAAATCTTCAATGCTAAATCTTATTGCCATACCGCATTTTGTACCGATAATAATTTCATCTTTTGCGGTTGCAAGTTTTACCCAATTTAATTCGTCATTTTCTTCCAAACTGATTGCTATAATACCGTTACGACGTATATTTGCAAAATTATCAAGTTCAATTCTCTTGATATAACCTGATTTTGTAAGCATAATCAAATTCAAGTCGTGAGAGAAATTACTTACAGGTACAACCGCAGTAATTCTTTCGTCTTGAGCAATAGGAAGAACATTTACGATAGGTAAACCTTTAGCCTGCCTTTGACCTTCAGGGAAATCGTAAACATTCAAACTGTAAACAGTACCTTTTGATGAGAAGAACAATACTTTATCATGCATCATTGCCGTAAAGAAGTGTTGAATATCATCATCTTCTTTAGTTTTCATACCTGACTTACCGCGAGTTGCACGATTTTGTCTTTCAAATGTATCTAATGAAATACGTTTAATATATCCTTGATGAGTGATAAACACAGCCATCGGAGTATTCGGAGTCAAATCTTCAATACTCATTTCACCTTGTTCAGCAACAATTTGAGTTTTTCTTTCATCGCCGTATTTTTCTTTATCTTCAAGAAGTTCTGTCTTAATAATATTCAATACTTTTTGTCTGTCAGCAAGTATTGATTCATATTCTGCAATTTTTTTGATTAAATCATCATACTCAGCTTTAATCTTATCTTGTTCTAAGCCTGTCAAACGTCTCAATTGCATTTCAAGAATTGCATTAGCCTGATCTATATCTAAACCGAATCTGCTCATCAAACCTGAACGAGCATCTTCAGTTGTTTTAGAAGATTTAATCAATTCAATAACTTCATCTAATGAGCCTAACGCAATAATTAAACCGGCCAAGATGTGAGCTCTTACTTTTGCTTTTTTCAAGAAATAAATAGTTCTTCTTGTAACAATTTCAACCCTGTGAGAAACAAATTCTGTTAATACCTGATGCAAATTCAATAATCTTGGTTGATTATCGCATAAAGCAAGCATATTAACACCAAAAGTTGTTGCTAATTGAGTATATTT
>CAYLHN010000104.1:0-7191 GCA_964383455.1 uncultured Muribaculaceae bacterium
AACTCGCAACAACCTGCTTGGAAGGCAGGGACTCTAGCCATTGAGTTACTTCCGCAAGTTTTTATGTTTTTTGTAACTCTCTTTTTTTTAAATTTAAAAGTGTTACTGCGTCTCACTCTGCCGAACAAAACAATTAATAATTGTATTTGCGAGAGGGAGAACCAATGGTTCGATTCCGAACCTCTCTTTTCGACTTTTTTAAAAGTGGTGCCGCGTCTCACTCTGCCGAGCAAAAACAATTAATAATTGTTTTTGCGAGAGGGGAGAACCAATGGTTCGATTCCGAACCTCTCTTTTCGACTTTTTTAAAAGTGGTGCCGCGTCTCGGAATCGAACCAAGGACACAGGGATTTTCAGTCCCTTGCTCTACCAACTGAGCTAACGCGGCAAGCAACACTTTTTATTTTTCTTGTATATTTATTTTACATTATAAATTTTTTCAGTCAAGTTTTTATTTTGCAGGAGGCCCAAACAACAAAGTAACATTTCTGCCTTCCATTTGCGGTTTCTTTTCAACTGCAATAGGTTCATCTTTTAAATCTTCAACAAATCTTTCAGCTAAATCAAAAGCTAGTTTTGTATGTTGTAATTCACGACCTCTCAGCATAACTACAACTTTAACTTTGTTACCCTGTGAAATAAACTTTTTAATATTATTTATTCTAACCTGATAATCATGAACATCTATTTTATATCTTATTTTTATTTCTTTAATATCTACGGTATGTTGTTTTTTCTTTGCCTCTTTTGCGCGTTTTTCAACCTCATACTTATATTTACCGTAATTTAAAATTTTTGCAACAGGAGGTTCTTGATTTGGATTTATCAAAACCAAATCTAAATCGGCATCTTCAGCCATTTGTAATGCTTCTGAAGTTGGAACAACTCCGTGATTTGTTCCGTCTTCGACAATCAAACGAACTTCTTTTACGCTTTGGCGTTCATTCATTATTACTTTATCTTTTGAGTCTTTTTTTTGACTGTATCTATCTTCGCCTGCTATGACTTTTTCTCCTTTTTAATATCCTACTCGTTTATAATAACACAATTTAAAAAAAATATATTTATTTATTTGATTTAGCCTATCTAATCTTTACATAAGTTAAAATATTTTTGACAATTACAAAAATTTGTAGCATAATCGAGTTATAAGCTCTCTCTTCTTATTTAAACGGACAGACCTTTTTATAAGGTCTTTTTTTTTACGTTTGTTAACAATTGTTTATTAATAAAAAAAAATAGACTGAACAAATATTCAGTCTATTTTGTATTTTATATTATGCGATTAAATTATTATTATTTTTCGTATAATACGTATCTTGCTGCGTTTCCGTTTGGAACAAGTTGTTGACCTTTGAACATTACAGAGAAGTGGTCAGCAATGTATGCATTTTCTTCTGTACATAAGTCATTGTCACCTGTTGATGCATCAGTGTCTTTATTTGGATCTTGGCCATCACCCCAATCACAGTGAGATAATTTGTTTGGACCTTTTGAACCGTTTACGTCTACAATAGCCTTACAATTTGCTCTGCTTGCATTAGTTGTATTGTTGTAAAGAGCTGTTGTACATTTTGCTGCTGCTTGAGGATAAGAAATTGCCATACCATCAGCAAAGAACAAAGTGTAGTTAGTAGCAACACTGGAATCACAAGAATTGTTAGTATCCTTAAACATACGGCAAACTTCATCGTTTGTACCTACAACAGTTTTTGCAATTTGCATTTTCTTAGATAAAATACCATAGATTGAATCAGTAACTGTACCTGTGTTTGCATCACCGAAGTCGATGTAATCGATTGCTACTGACATTGTTACAGCTTGGTTAACTGCTGAAATGATTTTTTTGTAAGCAGTTGTAAATTCAGCTTTACCTGTGTTTGACATCAATGTTGGAATAGTCATTGCTGCTACAACACCGATGATACCCAAAGTAATCAAAATTTCTGCTAATGTAAATGCTTTTTTCATCATAATTTTGAACCTTTCTTTTTTTGTGTATATACCTTTTCTAATTCTTTTTAATTAGTTTTCAATCATACTATCAGATATTATTTATAAAGTCAAGTACTTTTTTAATAAAAATACAACTTTAGTATAAACACATCAGATAACATACTTTTATTATACCACAGTTTTTATTTTTTATAACTCTTTAGGATTAATTCTTGAGAATATTTTTACAAAAATTTACAATAATTGTTTATTGTACACGCACTCAGATAAGCTGAAGACCAGCAATATTGCAGATTATACCCTCCGCATAAACCGTCAATATCTAATACCTCTCCGCAAATATATAAACCCTCAATTATTTTAGATTCAAAAGTTTTTGAATCTATTTCCAAAAGGCTAACGCCGCCGCTGGTAACGGTTTCACCGTCTTTTCTAACTCCGATAATATCAAAAGAATGATTTCTTAATGTATTATTAACTAATTCTTTAGTATTACTTTTTATAGTATGACATTTTTGCGTCAAATCTATTTCAAAAAACTCATTTATGATAGACTTTGGAAGTAATTCAGATAAGACATTGCCCAAATTTTTGTGAGGATTTTTATTAAATAAATCTTGAAAATCTAATTCTTTATTTATGAAATCTACAGTTATTTTATAGGGAATATCTTTTCTTGCATTAATTGACGAAATTTCAAATATAGCAGGTCCTGTCAGACCTTCGTTTGTAAATAGGATATCCCCTTCATATACTTTTTTATTACATAAAATTCGGCAATTTTTAACAGTAACTCCTTGTAGATTTTTATAAAAAGGATTGGTTTTAAGCGCAACCAGTGAAGGTTTTGGCTCTATTATTGTATGTCCGAGATTTTTTAAAATCGAATAACTGCTTTTACCGCCCGTTGCTACAATTATCACATCAAAGTAATACTTCGATTTTTGAGTTTGAAGTTCAAAGCCTTTATCGAGTTTTTTTAACAAAATCACTTCTTCTTTTTTGAATTTACAATGATGTAATTGATTTAAAATTTTGTTTCTTACGTCTTGTGAGCTGTTTGAAACGGGAAATATTCTGTTATCTTCCCTGATATAAGTTTTCACGCCTATTTTTTCAAAAAAATCCAGAGTTTCTTGTGTTCCAAATCTTGAAAAAACCGAATACAAAAATTTTTCTCCGCGGGGATAATTTTTTGCCAATTCTTTAAAATCGAATTCGGCATGCGCAAGATTACATTTGCCGCCGCCGGTTGGAAGTAAAGTTTTTAAAGGTGAAGATTTATCAAAAAGAGTTATTTCAAAATCTTTATTTAAATGGCATGCCGCAAAGCATCCGGCAGGCCCTGCACCTACGATTGCAATTTTTAAAGACATTAAACGTCAACCCTTGTTCCGTATAAAAATACCATTTCAGGATTTTCAAGTTCTTCGTGTAATTGCATTACTGTCTTTTTTAGCGTCGGATGAACGAAATTAGGCGCCAATTCAAGCATCGGCACAAGAGTAAATGCACGTTGATGGAAGAATTTATGCGGAATTACCAAATTTTCATCATTAACAATTTCGTTATCATAAAAAATAATATCTATATCAAGAGTTCTATCACCATAATGTCCTTCAGCTTCTCTGTTTCTTCCTAATTGTGCTTCAACTTTGTTTACGGTTGAAAGAAGTTCTTGCGGTGATAGTGTTGTATTTATTTCAATCATGGCATTAACAAACCAGTTTTTAGTATCACATCCCCAAGGTTCAGACTCATAAAAAGCAGAAGTTCGAACAAGACTAATACCATCAATACCGTCAAGAATTGATGTTGCCTGTTGAATATACCCTACTCTGTCACCTTTGTTTGAACCAAGGCTTAAATATACTAATGCCATGTTTTTATTTTGAACCATGACTTTAATTTTGTCAATAACTTAATTTTTATGTGATAAAATTAGCTTATGAAAAAAACAGTTATTGCATATTTACATACTCATTGGGATAGAGAATGGTATAGAGAATTTGAAGTTTTCAGAATCAGACTTTTAAGAGTTTTTGATAATGTTTTGTACTTGCTTGAAAACAATAAAATTCCTGCTTTTTATTTTGATGGTCAAACTTGCGCATTAGAAGATTATTTAGAAATAAGACCGGAAAAGTTAGAACTTGTTAAAAGACTTATTTCTGAAAAAAAATTATTTATCGGACCATTTTATACGCTTGTTGATGAATTTTTAACAGATAAAAACTGTTTTGAACATAATTTAAAATTAGGCCTAGATTATGCGAAAAGTCTAGGTTGTACAGATTTTATCGGATATTTGGCTGATACTTTTGGACATTCAAAAAATGTAACAAAAGTATTTAAAGAGTTTGGCATAGATAAATGTGTTGTATGGAGAGGGTGTTCTGATGAAATCCCTGCGGAATTTAAGTTCAACGGAATAAATACGGTAAATCTTGTAAGGGGCTATTTTATGGACTTTTTCTCTGCCCCGTTTGATTACGACAAAAAAGCGGAATGTATAAAAAATAATCTTGATAAAATCGCTGAAAAATCGGGAGACATTTTATTAATGCCTATTGGCGCAGATCATTTGGGCGTTGAAACAGATATTACTTCTCAAATAAGAGAAATTAACGCAAGACTAAATGATTACCAAATAAAGTTAAGTTCGCCATTTGAATATTTTGAACTTGTTAAAAACAGATTTTCTCAATTTGATTGGAACGATGAATTAAGAGATAATTCTAAAACCTTTGTATTACAAGGCTCATATTCTTCACGTCCTGATATAAAAAGATACAATGCAGAATGCTGCCATGCCTTACCGCTCGCAGATAAATTGCAAAAACATTTCAATTTAAACTATGACAAATTAATTCATTATGCATATAAATTATTGCTTAAAAATCAGGCTCACGATGGCATTTGCGGTTGTTCTACAGATGAAGTGCATTCGGAAAATATAACCCGTTATAAGAAAATTTTACAAATTTGTCAAACTATAAAAGACGAAGTCAGATTTAAACTTGGTTCAAGCGGTTTGGGAATTAATATGGGAAATAAAACATATTCCGGAATAATTGAGTTTGAATCATGCGACGAATTAATAGGATTACAAATGATTTCGTCCCGTAAAGGTTTTGACAATGAAATATTGCAGGATACTCAAAGAATACCTGTAACGGAAGATTACACTGATATTTATACCTATATTGCGCAAGTTGAAAATCTGAGACCGACAGAGTTGGCGTTCGTAAATCCGACAGAAGAAAAAACAGATTTAACAGTCGATGATAATTCAATTTCAAATTCTAAAATATCGCTCAAAGTTATTGGAAACAATATAATTATAAACAATGATATTGAACTTGAATTTGTAGATTACATTGATAATGGCGACAGTTACAATGACGGGCCTGTCAGAGATGATTATGGTATTTCAGCTGACATTATTTCAACTAAAAAACAAATGGAAGGTCAACTTCGTTGTGCGTTGAAAATAGAAACCTCGTTTTTTGATGTAATAGTTTCGTTAGATAAAAATTCTGAATTATTGAGATTTAAAATTGACTGGATTAATGAAGATAAAAATCATTTAATCCAAGCGAAATTTGTTTTGAATAATGACATTACAAAAACTTATTCGGAAGATTTTAATGAATTAATTGAAAGAGAATTTGACTGTAATTACGACATTCGTGAGAATTTGCCAAGAGAGCGGGGATTTGAAGCAAAATCAAATACTGCACCTATGCAAAGATTTGTATGGGCAAATAATTTTGGCATTTTTACCAAAGGAATAACTCAATACGAAGTGTTTAAAAACATGCTTTCAATACCATTGTTAAGAGCAACAGGCATGATTTCAAACCCATATAACAGTTCCCGCTCAACCCCTGCGGGCCCGCCGATTGAAACACCTGCACTGCAAATGTTAGGAAAAAATTCAGCAGAATTTTATGCCTATTGCGGAAATTTAGATAGTTATGAACGAAATTTAGATAAAATTTTCAATAAAATCATTTATTAGCATACATAACAGTAAATAAATTTAATGCCGTGTAAGATTAATCCTACACGGCATTAAAACTTTATATTCAATTGTTAATTACAGCTTGTAACGTCCAAGCTCAATTGGGTTTTTCCATCAGGACAATTACCTTCGCTATCGACTTTCAAATAATCCATATTATCATTTTGTAATATCCACTGAGTACCGTACTTCATATTGAAACAGAAATTTTGTAAACGTTCTAAATTTAAATCATCATCATAATCTAAACGAACAACCCCATCAGGAACTACACCTTGACTTGTTATATCAAAATAAAATAGATCTTGACCATTATTATTCTTACCTTTATTCTGACCATCTATATCCACGCCTATCATATAGTAAAGTTTCCCGTTTTGTACATACGCACTATCTTCGCCATACCACCACGTACCATATCTTAAAGTAGTTCCGTCTGATAATACGGCATAACCGTCATTTGCAAAATCGCCCTCTACCTTTGATACCTTCATGAACTCAATAAAACGATTCATAAAAATTTCTACACACTCATCAGATTCATATATACCACTTTTACACCAATCACCAATAGGACCATATATAGCTTCCGCACGTCCATACGCATCCATTAATGATGAATAAATTTTTTTAACTCGGGTAATGGTTTCTTTGTCGCCTGTTGCGTGGTTTAAGTTTGGCAAAGTCAGTGCCGCAACTACACCGATTATACCTATTACAATTAAGGTTTCTGCCAATGTAAAAGCTTTAGCTTTTACACGTTGAAGGGTTGAATAGTTGAATGGTTGAATAGTTACGTCATTGCGAGCAAATGAAATGAGCGCGGCAATCCACTTTAACAAGGCGCTAAGACAGTAAGGCATCGGGGCACTAAGAGGTTTAGTGAACTGTGAACAGTGAACTGCTCCCTCTACCTGCGGGAGAGGGCTGGGGTGAGGGGTTAACCTTTTATTTCCCATATGGCTTAACTGTTGAAAGGCGTTTCCTAGTGCCTTAGTGCCATAATGCCTTAGTATCTTTAAACTGAACGGTTGAAAAATTCTTCTTAGTGTCTTACTGCCTAAGTGCCTTAGTGCCTTTAAATAATCATTAATTTTTTCTGATAGGCTAGAGCCCTTACTACAAGCGGTTTTTACCCCCCCCCGAAATTAATTTTTTGTGCATATTATGCCTCCTTTTTACTTATTACTACTCTATCATTATTTAGG
>CAYLHN010000105.1:0-7063 GCA_964383455.1 uncultured Muribaculaceae bacterium
ATTCCTGATACTTTAATAGTTAAATACTATGAATTACTTACAGATGTTGAAAATGACGAAATTAAAGAAATTCACGACAGTTTAGAAAATAATTCTGTAAATCCTCGTGATTTAAAATTAAAACTTGCGCATATAATTACCGAAGAATACCATGGAAAAGAAATGGCAGATAAAGCTCAAGAGGCTTTTATCAATGTTGTTTCTAATAAAGGTATTCCTGATGATATTCAAGAGTATAACCTTGTTGAAAGCAAAAATATTCTCGATTTATTGCTCGAATTAAACTTTATTCAATCAAAAGGTGAAGGAAAACGTTTAATTCAGGGCGGAGGAGTTAAATTCGAGGGTAAAAAAATTGCCGAGCCAACATTTTTGGTTGAAAATGAGGGTATTATCCAGGCGGGTAAAAGAAAATTTGTTAAAATTGTAAGATAATAAAAAAATGTTTGACAGAGCTATTCATCATATTAAAGACGATATAAAGACTATTTATGACAAAGATCCTGCAGCAAGAAATATCTTTGAAGTTATTTTTTGTTATCCCGGATTGCATGCACTTTTAGCTCATCGTTTGGCTCATAAACTTTATAAAATGGGAATACCGTTTATACCAAGATATATTTCTTTTTTAACACGAATTTTGACAGGTATTGAAATTCATCCGGGTGCTAAAATTGGAGACAGATTTTTTATTGATCATGGTGAAGGTGTAGTAATTGGTGAAACTGCAATTATAGGTGATGATGTTCTTATTTATCAGCAAGTTACACTTGGCGGAACAGGTAAGGATTTAGGTAAACGACATCCGACTATAGGTAATAGTGTAATTATAGGTGCGGGAGCGAAAGTTTTAGGTAATATAACTATAGGTGATAATAGCAGAATAGGTGCAGGTTCAGTTGTAATTGACGACGTTCCTGAACATGCAACTGTTGTTGGTATTCCTGGAAAAATAGTTATTCAAAAATATTTCGACGAAAGTGGAACTTTAATGCATAACCGTATTCCTGATCCTGTTATGTGTAAAATTAATCGTATGACTTATGAAATTAAAGAATTGCAAGAAAAAGCTGGTATTCATCACACAGAATTTAAAGCTGATGATTGCAAAACTGAAGATGAGGACAAATAATGAACTTAGATTTTAAAAGGGCTGTTAAAGACGTATTCGGTTTACAATATTTCTGGGTGTATCTTTTTATTTTTGCAGTTGTTATGACGCTAAGTTCAATATTTCAATCTGCTGAAAATATGCCGTATCATGATTTGATATCAAAATTTATTTCAGCTTTTACTTATATTTCTAGTGGTTATTTGTTTATTATGGTTCACAATTTGTTAAATGATAATGACTTGAATGGTGAAACTTTTATCCAGACTTTTCAAAGTAGTATTACAAATGGTTCTAAAGTTTTTTTAGGAACGTTAATATATGTATTTTTTCTGTTTTTTACAGGTTCAATTGAAGCAATTTTAGCCACTTTTGCATTTATAAAAATTACTAAAAATGTTGTTACAGAAATGAATTTACTTTCTTTTCCTGTCTTAAATGCCATATTTCTTTTAATAGTACTATCATTGGGTATATGTATGCTTTTTGTTTTGAAATTTTTCCCTGTTGCATATTCAGAAAAATACTCATTAAAAGATATGTTTCGTTTGAAAAAAGTTTTTAAAAATTTTTTCCGAAAAGATAAAATTAAAGATACTTTATTTGTTATTTCATTTTATATTTTTGTTATACTTTTTGCTATATCAGTGTTTTGGGTTATAACATTTTTATTTAATTTGTTAATGGTTTATTTAACAAAATTCATGATAATTAATCATTACTTGGGGTATTTATTGCTGTCTCAAATATCTAATGTTGCAGGTCCGTTTTTAATTGGTATGTTTCATTTTTCCATTCAGGGAATTATATACCACTTACTTGCTCAAATTTATGGAAGAGAGAGCCTTTAGGCAAAATTTATCAGGCAAAATTAAATAAAACCCGCTAAAAAGGTATTATTTTATATTAAGCTATTGTAAATTATAGAATTGGTTACACTTGACAAAGCTCAAAAAAAATAAAATAATGATAGAGTAGTTTGGGTGAAACCCAACAAGTAATACAAATAACAGGAGGTAAAAATTATGATTAGATTAGCAATTTCGGGGGGGGGTAAAATCCGCTTGTAGTAAGGGCTCTAGCCTATCAGAAAGAATTAATGATTATTTAAAGGCGCTAAGGCATTATGGCACTAAGGCACTAGGAAAAATTTTTCAACCGTTCAACCATTCAACTATTCAACGAAATCTGTTCACAGTTCACTGTTCACAGTTCACTATGGATTGCCGCGAAAATCAGAGATTTTCTCGCAATGACGTAAAGACTCGACTCACTATTCACAACTCACGACTCACTAAAGCTGCTTTTACACTCGCCGAAACCCTAATCGTAATCGGCATAATCGGTGTGGTTGCAGCGTTAACTCTTCCAAACTTGAACCATGCCACTGGGGATAAGGAAACAGTAACACGTGTTATGAAAGCATACTCAATGTTAAATGAGGCAAATGATAGAGCCATTGCTATATATGGTCCCGTATCAACCTGGACAGGTTGTGGCGAATATGGAATACAACATTGTTGGTTAAAAAGAGTAAGTGAATTTATGAAAATATCTAAATCTTGTGATAGAGATCAAGGTGTAAGTTGTGATGCATTGAAAATTTCTGATTGGACTCCTAGTATGGCTATTCAACTGCCTGATGGTATAACATTTAGTTCTGATGAAGGCTTTGGAGGTTGTGATTACAGATATGGTAATAAAGGTGGATGGGCATATTTTGACGATATTTGTGTTAATTATATAGACGTTGATATAAATGGTCCGACAAAAGGGAAAAATGACTATGGATATGACATTTTTGGTTTTGCGTTATCTGATTCCCTTGGTGTAATTCCGTATCAAGATATGGAAACCCCTTGGGATACATTAGAAATTGCAGCAAATGATTGTATATCAGAAAAATGGAATTGCACTTGGTGGGTGCTTGATTATGGCAATCTTGATTATCTAAAAGCCGATGAAGATGGTAATTGTAATGACTCTAATATTGTTTTAGATGGCGTTAACAATACATCTTGCCACTAAACAGATATTCGTAAATTTTAAGGCAGGCATAATAGCCTGCCTTAATTATTTTTAGGCAAAAAAAAAGTTCCTCTCGGGAACTTGTGTAAATTTTCTTCTTTAGGAAGGAATGTAGGGTAGGTTAGTGTGTAGTGTGTGTGTAAAATGTCTCTCTTTTTATCTCTCGTTCTTTTTCAAACGTAAAAACTCTCTTTATAACCTCTCGTGTTTATTTAATGCTTACATATATATAAAGTATTTTAAAAAAGTCCGATTTCAAACTTTGAAAATTTTGTTACAATTTGTAATATTTGATATGTAATAGCTATTTTTTTTGATTTATTGTATAATTCCGTATTATGAAAAAGAGAACAGTTATATTATTAATTTTATTTGCAGTACTTGTTTTACTGCTAATTCACCAATCATTTGTGAAATATGTTTATGTTAGTCCAAATACAAATGTAAAGGTTTTGCCGTACATAACAAAAATAGTTAAACCTATTGAAAGAGATTTGGCTCAAGTAATGAATTTATGCAAATCTGAGCATAAAGACATGAAATATATGTATAGAAATTACTATGGAAGTGGTTTTTTAAGATACAATTCTTTGCCAAACGATTTAGATATTTCTGTGGGTGTCGATTTGGGTACATATGAATATGACGGAAAAAATACACTTGAAATTGCAAAAATTATAGAAGATAAAATTTCATCTTTCCACTTGTATAATTACTCTGTATTTTCAGAAGATACAAAGACAAAATTTGTTCTTGACCAGCCTGTTATGAAAAAAGCAGTAGAAGCTTATAATAAACAGCATGAAACTTGGAGTAATATTGAAAATGGTTTAAAAAATGTTTTGTCAGGTAATCTCCAAGTTGTACATTTTAATAAAAAATTCCAGGATAACGACGTAGAATATACATTTATATTGAATCAAAATGAAGTTTTGGTTAATGAAATTCAACCAATGTTTTCATTTACTAAAAATGTAATTTACAATAAAACTTCTATGAATTATCCGAGAGAAGTAAGTATTCTGCCTGATTTTTATGTAACAGTTAAAAATAAAGAAACAAATGAAGTAAAACATATTGTTTTGGTTGAAGAATCATTTTTGGGTGAAAGATTTCAAATCTCAAGAAGATTTTTCGTACCTTTAGTATTTACAGGCAACGATTCTCTAAAATATATTAAAAATCTTGATTATTTGAAAGATGATGATAAATATATCGAAATGAGATTATTTAACTATTTCAGATATATTAATGAAGTTGCTTTATACTTCGAATATATGGTAGACCCTGTTAAATTGTTGAAACGTATGCATCAATGTACAGATTTAATTGAACCGGCTCTTTCTGATGAAGAAAAAAATAAAATATACAATGATATTTCTAATGTTTTTGAAAATAAAGACGTTAAACTTGTTAATGATTATGTAAATATCATTAAAAATTTAAATGTTGCAACATCAAATGCATATATATTCCAAAATTCAAACAGTTACGGTTATATATCAGAAATGCTCAAGGCTGCAAATTATACGCTCGAAGAGTTAGCAAAGAATAAAAATTATGAAAGTGAAATCAAAGATATTAAAAAATTTCATAATGAATTGTTAATTCAAATTAACAGTTTAAACGGAGAAGAAAAACTTGCCGACGTGCATAGTTTGGTAGATGACAATTTTATTGATGTTAGTGTTGCTTTGACAAAAATTATTAATAAGAATATAGAAAATACCAAAGAATTTGTAAAAGATTTTGAAGTCTTAGAAAATGTATATAAAAAAGCAGGTTTCCATCAAATAGATATCTATCAAAAAGATTTGAATACTGTTTTTGTTCTAAAAAATGATTTCACAAAGAATTTTACAAAAGACGATTTCAAAGCCTTGGCAAAAGAAAATAATATGCCTGAAAATGTCGAATACAAACTTATCGATGAATCTTCATTACAAAAAGGTACAAGAAGTGAATTCAGATATGTAAGATATAAATCAACAGATGAAGAAAATAAATATTATCAAGAACTTTGTCAAAAATTATTGAAAGACAAAAAAAGATTTAATATTAAACGAAAATATATTTTCTAAATTTTCTTACTATAAAAATATAAAGAATTAAAAATAATATTATTTTTGCAATAATTATAAAGTTATTTTGGAATTTGAAAAATATTCCAAAAAGTATTAAGTATGATATTACTGCGGACAATAATGAGAAAAATAAGCACTGAAAGATTTTCTTTGGAGCTAAATAATTCATATATTTTAATTTTACAAGTGAATTAAACAACAATAATAAAATTAAAGATGTAACCATTGAAATTCCAAAACCAACAATCCCGTATGGTTTAATCAAAACTAAATTCATTATAACGCAAATTATTGCAACAAAAAAGCTTATCAATGTTTCAATATAAGTTTTATTTTTAAGATGATATTTTGTGTTCATTAATTTCATAAACTCGTGAATAAATATTGTTACTGCACAAAACGGAAATAATAAACCTAAGTTATTATACTCTGTTTTGAATGCTAATTTTGCAATATCAAACGAATAAAATACAAAAATGCAAACTAACGGTAAAAACATTACAATATAAGAATTTAAAACAGATGCCATAAACTCTTTAATTTGATATTTTTTTTCAAACCTGCGGACTATTAAAGGAAATATTGCAAACATTAGTAGTGAAAACAAAGGAGTTAAAGTACTGGATATGAAAAACCAAGCGGTTCCGATAACTGCAGTGCTTACAAAATCTTTGTTCATCTGAAATGCAAATCTTCCAAAATGAAACATAAGCCAAATACAAATGTTTGTCACTAATAAAGGTATTGCGTAGATTATTACTGTTTTTAAGATTTCTTTGTCAAAATGTAATGTTAGTTTTTCTTTTAATTGTACTTTGTATAGTATTAAAAAATCAATAAAACATATACCCAATGTCATTCCTATTAAAAGTGAGATAACATTTGGTAAAAAATGTGAAAAAGCAAAGAACAATACCAATAATGTAAATTGATAAATTATTATTGATAAGGTATAAAGAAAAGTTTTTCTTAATATTCTGAGCATTTGGTACATTAATTGTCTTATTCCGCAAGGAATAACTAGAATTAATGTCATTAGGAAAACTTCATGAGTAATATAAAATTTTTCTACAACATAATCTTTAAATATAAAATAAGAAATTGCAATTATACCAAACAAAATGAATTGTATTAGCGCTATACTTGAAAAGAATGTATCAATTTCTCCCGAATATTTATATTTTTCGTAAAATCTTAAAACTGATTTTGCAACCCAATCTGTTGATACGGTACATACGAAATTCAAAATACCTATACTTATTTGGAAAATACTCATTTCGTGAGCGGTTAAAAAGTAAGCAAACACAGGCACAATGAACAATGCGTTCAAGATAACCAATAATCTTGAAGGTAGATAGCTTAAAAAGCTTTTAAAAATTATACTGTAATTCCTTGTTAATACAGTATTTGCCATGCTTTAACCTTTCAAAAGATTAATAAAATCTTCGATTGCCTTTTGCTGATTAGCAAGTTCTTCGATTTTTGCTTTTGTTTCGTCAACAAGCTCTTGAGGTGCTTTTTCAACAAACTTAGGATTGTTAATTCTGCCTTCTAATGAGCCTTTTTCTTTCAGAAGTTTTTCTAATTTTTTGTTTTGACGTGCTATTTCAGCATCCATATCAATTAGATTTTCCAATGGAATTATAATTTTTGATGCTGAAACAACTGTTGTTGCCGATTTTTTAGAAGTATTATCCGTATTTTCAATAAACTTAACTTCTTCTACTCTTGCAAGGCGTTTTAAATATGAAATAACAGCTTCAAATATAGGCTTTTCTTCTTTTGTTGCAAGAACTTCAATATTAACCTTAATTGACGGTGAAATATTAAAACTTTGACG
>CAYLHN010000106.1:0-6802 GCA_964383455.1 uncultured Muribaculaceae bacterium
TGGGGTTCAGCGGATTTTACGTAAGAGTGAAGTCGAGCGATAGCGAGCGAACTCGAGTATGTGAGGACAAAGATTTGCGACAACGAAGTACTCTGCCGAACAAAACAATTAAATATTGTTTTGTGAGAGGTAAAATCACTTGTCCGAGAGACAGTAAAATTCAAGACAAGTCCCCCCGTCGACATTATTTTAACTAACAAAGTGTGAAATCAACCATTGGAGTATAATATGAATTTTAATGAATTAGATTTATTGAGGGCTCAAAAAGAAGGAATTATTTCTATAGAGACATTTAACAGATTGCTTGAGTTTTTAAAAGCATCTGTTAAAAATAATAAAATTCAAGATGATTCAGTTATGGAAACATCACCAAACAATAAACCTTCAAAGTTTAATATTGAGAATTTTTTGTATTACTTTGGTGCTTTTATTATCATATCAACAATGGGTTGGTATTTGGGTAGTGTATGGAATAATTTTGGGCATGAGGGATTATTATTAATTTCCATATTATATTTTATTATTTTTACAGTAATAGGAAATTTCCTATGGAACAAGGATAAGAAAACCCCAGGAGGTTTATTGTATGTTTGTGCTGTAAGTGTTATTCCATTGTTAGTGTGGGCTTTTGAAAGTTTAGTTGGAATAATGCCTAAAGACCTTAACAAATACAATGATTTTCATATATTTGTGAGAAGTGGTTGGATATTAATGGAAATTGCCACAATATTTGTTGGTTTTATGTTTTTGAAATATAGAAAATTTCCATTACTCACATTACCTATTTGTTATTCTTTATGGTACCTATCTATGGATATTGTACCATTGTGTTTAGGGCAGACAACTGAACCGACTTGGGGCATGCGAAATTTTGCTACATTTTTATTTGCACTATTGATGTTGGGTTATGCCTTAAAATCAGATAACGATAAAAAAACTTCTGAAGATTATTCACATTGGTTGTATATTTTTGGTGCTACAATGCTTTGGGGAGTTATCATTTCAATATTAGCACAATTCAGGTGGGATAATGAATTTGCATATTTCTTAACAGCCATCTTTAACTTCGCATATATGTTCACAAGTATAGTTCTTAAAAGAAAAGTATTTATGGTGTGGGGTGCTATAGGTTTTTGGACTTATTTAGGGCATCTTGCTTTTCAAATCTTTAAAGATACACCAATATTTCCTATTGTTTTAGTTATATTTGGTTTGTTGGTAATATTCTTTGGTATATACTACTCGAAAAATTGTAATAAGTTAGAAAATAATTTAAGAAATTTAATTGGTATAAATAATAACTAACTATAAACGTCTAACCCAAGTATTATTCTCATATTGTAGTATTCTTGTGTGGACTGTTTCATAATATAAACTATGCGTTGATAAATGTTGTTAGGCAACGTTTTTTGTGATACAATTCCACTGTCATTGGGTTCCAAAATAGTAACCTTATCGACAATTTTATACGAAGTACAAAATGTTTGTATGATGGACACAGAACCCCACCGAACGAAGTTCGGTCAGTGTTCAAGCGAGGAGCGAGCAGAGTGCGAAGGCTTGATTGCGGAATAATTGAAAATTATGCAGCAATCAACCGTAGACACATTTAATGCGAACGACTCAAGACAGTCCCCCCATCGACACCATATTAATAGGATTATTTAATTAAATGAAAAAGTTTATCTTGTATCGTATAATTGCAGCCTTTATTGGAGCCTATTTTGTATTTATAGAATGTTGTATATATAGTATATCAGTTAATCCAAACAATAATTTTTGGCTGACCAGATTGAAAGCATTACCTCTTGAAATTATATTAGTCTTTATCATATATAAATTACGTCAAAAAGTACTCGAAAAATAAAATATTAGCTGGTAAATGTTTCAAAATCCAAAATCAATCTTAATATACCTGTTTATTTAATTTAATGAGCAATACCAATCTGTGATAAATGTTGTTTGACTGTATTATTTATGCTATAATTCAGCTATGATTAAGTCTTTTAAATGCAAGGAAACTGAGAAAATATGGAATGAGGAGTTTTCTAAGAAACTTCCTCACGATATTCAGAAACGTGCATTGCAAAAATTGAGAATGTTACATGTTGCATCAGTTCTTGACGACTTGAAGATACCACCAAGTAATCATTTGGAAGCATTATACGGAGACAGACAAGGACAACATTCTATCCGCATAAATGACCAGTATAGAGTCTGTTTCCGTTGGTTAGATAATCATTCCTTTGATGTTGAGATAGTTGATTATCACTCGTAAACGTAATCTATCTTAACATTCTACTTTCAGGGGATTGAAATTACGTGATACGTACCGTATAATATAAGTAGATAATACTCAATATGGAGATACTGCAATGACTGAATATATTGAACTTACAACCGTTGGCGAGATGCTCAAAAAAGAATTCATTGAGCCGTTTGGTCTTACGCAAAATGCTTTAGCTAATGCAATATTTGTTCCTCCAAACAGAATCCATCAGATTGTCAAAGGTCAAAGAAGAATCACAGCCGATACGGATTTACGCTTGACCACATACTTTGGACTTTCACAAGGTTATTTTCTTCGTTATCAAGAGGACTATGAGCTTAGAATTGCAAGACGTGAAATTGCAGATGATATTAGCAAGATACAACCAATCAAAGCTATCGGATAATATTTGGCTCTAATCCAAGTATCACACGAATATTGTAATAAGTCTGTGTATCGAGTTTCATAAGCAACATTAACTTATGATAAATATTGTACTTATTGCCTAAATTTGATATAATCTTCTTGTCGTTGGGTTCCAAAATAGTAACCCCATTGACATATAAAAAAGATATTGACTTATGTCAGTATCTTTTTTATTATGAAGTTGGGTCGGGCTGGAATCACATGCATGGGGTTCAGCGGATTTTACGTAAGAGTGAAGTCGAGCGATAGCGAGCGAACTCGAGTATGTGAGGACAAAGATTTGCGACAACGAAGTACTCTGCCGAACAAAACAATTAAATATTGTTTTGTGAGAGGTAAAATCACTTGTCCGAGAGACAGTAAAATTCAAGACAAGTCCACCCGTAAACAAATTAAACAGCAAAAATTTAATCAAATGTATTTGTAAAAAAACTTACCAATGATATTGGATTTATTCTTAAAAGTTTTAAAGTTTTAGATATAACATAAGCTATCGTAGGGTGAGTTATTTCTGTTTCCATAATCTTATAATTCATTTTGCTTCTATTTTTTGCATACACGTTATTTTTGTCAACAGACCACAATAATTTTATATATTTTTGCATTAAATCCCTAACTCTGCACCTTGTTGAATAAGATATATTAACCGATGAAAACATAGTAACACCAACGTAAGCAATAAGTTCTCTTAACCCTATGTTGGAAAGATATTGTGAAGATTTTATTGTTTCTATAATATTTAAAATTCCTTCAACACAATCTAATATATCAACATCTGTACGATTTAAATTGTTAATTATACTGTCTTCATTAAGGTGGTAGTAATACCCCAAAATATGAGGTTGAACACATACCGACTTAGAATGTTTTATAACTTCCGATACAAATAAAAAGTCCTCAAAAACAGTAATGTCTTCATTAAATTGAATATGATGTTTTTTTATAAAATCAAAATCAAACAACTTCCCTGTAACAAATACAGCTTGTTCAAATGGAATATTATTTGCATTTTTATTAATATTATAAACGATTTCTTTATCTGTTTTTGTTTCAAGTTCATTATATTTTATACTTACAATATTATGGTCATCATGTATATTTTTACGAGCATATGAAACAAACTGGACATCGTTATTTTTCATATAATTCAAAGAATCTTTAATAAAATTTTCTTTTAAAGCATCGTCATCATCTAAAAAAGTTACATATTTATTAGTTACAAACGTCATGCCGTAATTTCTCGGGCTTGAAGCTGAATGCTTATTGTTATTCAACTTTAAAAGTTTAACATTATCATAATCTTTTACTAAATCTTTTATTTCATTAAAAAATTGCTCATTAGTATTATGAACAACAATAATGACCTCTATATTATTAAATCCAAACGTTTGATTTTTTATAGAATCAAAACAACGTAAAAAATACTTCATATTCGGTTTATGTGTTGGAACAATAACCGAAACCGTTATATTATCAGTTTTTGATTTTATAAAATTTTTTTGAAGTAGTGCATTAGACATTATTTTAACTCTTTTTTATTTTAATAATTCAGGATTATGCTCTTTATAATATGCATGTATCATTTTTCTTAAAAAATCTAAATCTAATTTCCAATCAAGAACTTCTTTACCCAATGCATTTATGACGTTTGTATTATCGAAAGTTATATCAGATTTAAAATAAGGTAGCAAATCATCAAACATACGTTGAACTAATTTTTCTTCTTTTGAAGGATTTTCAACATTATCAACAAGACAAAGACCTGTTGCTTGTAGTGCTTCACATACTGCGGTTGCAATCATTTGGGTTGAAACAGGCGACATTCCTGTTAAATGATATGTTCTGTTACAAACAGGTAGGACAAATAATTTTGCTATTGTTTGCTGAACATAGTCTTGAGGAACAAAGTATATTTTATCAGATGTTCCTGTTGCAATTCTTAATTTTGTACTAAAATGTCCGTTTAATGGTAATCCTGCTTGCTTACATCCGTTTATTTTTACCTTAGCCAAAAATTCAAGTATTCGATAAAACGCAAGAGGTTTTCTTATTACGCCGTCAGAAAGTTTACCTACGATAATTGCCGGACGGTATATTGTATAGTCAAGCCCTGATTCTCTTACAAGCTTTTCACTATCAAATTTACTTTTTTCATACGAATTATTCCAATCTGTTGCAGGCATTGCATCTTCCATTACAATTCCGTTACATTTACCTGCGACATAAGCTGTTCCTACATAGTGGAAGGTTTTTAATCCGAGTTTTTTGGCAACAGATAAAGCAGATTTAGTACCATAAAAATTGGTATTATATGTTTTTTTATCAGGATCTTTTCCTAAATTAACGCTGGCAGCACAATGAAAGAATGTATCATAAGGTCCTTTTGATAGCATTTCAGTTTCGGGGAAATCTTCAAGAGTTCCTTCAATTATTTCAATACGAGAAAGTAGTTCTTCAGCATCTGTTTTGTTATCCATTTCGCATTGTTTTTTTATTATTTCTATAGTTCTGTCAAGTCCTGATTTATTACCGAAGCTTCTACTAAGAGAGACAATAGAATAATCAGGATTGTTTCTTAATAAATTTGTTGCAAATCCTGCACCTACAAGACCAGTAATTCCTGTCATTAAAATTCTTTTCATATTACACTATCCTTCAATATAACTTCTTTTTTATTATACATAAAAAACAGATAAACAATAAAAATTTTGTTATATACTTAACAAATAAATAAACAAATCTATATGTAAAAGTATTGTAACATTGAACATATTTAATTAAAGTTTTGTTAGATTTCATCCGACAAAATACTCAACACAATGTGTATTGTGTTGAGTGTACAGAATATAAGGATTTTTGTAATGGGTGAAAATACTCCGATAAATATTAAATTCGGAAGAAAAAACGGCTCATATAATTTTTCCCAAAAAGATAACGGGATACAAAAATCTGCATTCAAAAACAATGCGGCATCTGAAGCTATTTTTAAAAAATATGATAAGGACAAAAATAATATTTTAGATTCAAATGAACTTGCCGAAATGAAAGCTGATATGCAAAAAACTGCAAGTGCGCATAACAGCAAAAACATGGGCAAACGTGAAGCTCGCAATTTTCTCGGTGAAGACTATAACGGAACTAATGCTCAAAAAGATATTCTTGAATTTTTGAATACTATCGGCTCATCTGCCGATATGATAGAATCTGCATTTACTGATGATAACGGTGTAACAACCGTTAAATATAATCCTGAAAATAATGAACAATTAACAGAAATTTATAAAAATATAAACGGTACATCAATTTTAAATTCTCAGACAACCGTAAATTCTTCCAACAACTCAAAAACAACCGTAATATATGATGAAACAGGCAAAAATCCTATATCAAAAACGATTAAGAAGGGTAGTGCAATTACAATAGAACTTGATCCGTCAAATGACAGACCTCTCAGGCAAATAACTGATAAAGGCAGCGGCTTAAAAGAAATTATTGAGTACAAATATGATGATACAAACGGTACTGTAACAGAAACAACAACCGATCAATCAGGGAATGTAATTTCCGTTAAAGTAAAAAATCTTCAAGGTGATGAAATAAAAGATGATGAAAAAATTTCTGAGGAAAAAACCGAAGAAAATAATAATGAAGCAGTAAAAAATTATAGGACAACAATAGTTCAAAACGGTGAAAGTCCGGCTGTTATTGCCAAAAAATTCGGCTGCGATGTTAATGAACTCATAGAATTGAATAAAGACCAAATCAAAGGTAAAGGCAAAAACCAGTATTTTCTTGCGGGTGCCCAAATCAAATTGCCGGATTCTGTAAGTGATGAACAATATACGAAGGCTAATGAAGGCAGAAAATCCTCAGAAATTGTAAAACAAGAATATTCACGTGATGCCGAAATCCGCAAGCAAAAAGCTGAAGCAACAAAAGCACAAACACAAGCAAAATAAGCACAATTAAAAAGATTAGGATTGACTGACCACAAAGGCGCAGGCGAGGAAGTCATTGCGCACACAAAAACTCAACAAGGTTTAAAACTCAAAAAGATAGGTAATGCTTCTTGGGGACGTTCTATTTGCGAAGGTCAGGGCGGAAAAC
>CAYLHN010000107.1:0-6420 GCA_964383455.1 uncultured Muribaculaceae bacterium
TAATTGTTATCGGCATAATTGGTGTTGTTGCAGCGTTGACTTTGCCAAATCTTAATCACGCAACAGGCGACAAAGAAACAGTAACAAGAGTTAAAAAGATATATTCTGCTCTAACGGACGCATTTGATAGAGCTCAAGTTGTTTATGGTGATTATGATACTTGGTTTAATGATTTAGGTGATGATGATGAAGATTATGCAAAGCAAAGTGAACGTGCTACAAAAAGAATTACGGAATTTATGAAAGTGTCAAAAGATTGCGGGTTTAATAGTGGATGCTGGCAAACAGGTAATTTATTAAATTTGCAAAATGAAGATGCGGATTATGATTTTAGTGATGAATACAAAGTTATTTTGTCGGACGGTACAAGTTTAGGAATTCAATATGAAGGTATTCTTGATGTATTTGTTGATATAGATGGTCCCAATAAAGGTAAAAAGCGACTAGGTTATGACATTTTTTATTTTGTAATACAAGGCTGCCAAGGTGAAAATAACGAGTTACGAATGTTATATCCAGGAGGAGATTGCTTTCGTGAGAATACAGGAAGTGTAGGTGATTGGATAGGTGATGGCTACCGAGCTTCAGCTTGGGTAATTAAAAACGGCAATCTTGATTACTTAAAATGCCCTGATGAGCTAAATTGGGAGACTCAGACAAGTTGCAAATAAAGTGGTGCAAAAAATTGCACCCTACAATTAGAAAAATGTTAGAGAATGACGGTACGGATTTGATTAATCAAATCCGTACCACTTTTATTATCTTTTATCGTATTCTTGTTTAATTTCTTTTCTTTTTACTTTTTTTGTTGCTGTTCTCGGAAGAGGTTCTCTTGAAAATAATATTGAAGTAGGACGTTTGAAATTAGACAAACGTTTTGAATATTCTTTTACTTCTTTTATAATTTCTTTTTCTAAATCAGCATCGTTTGGATAAGAATTAAGCATTTCTTCTGTCGGAACGATTTTTATAACAACATCTTCACTGCCGTCTTTTTGCCCGCCTGTACGTTTTCCGCCAAATACGCAAATTTCTGCAAATTTAGGTGATTTTTCCATAACTGCCTCTACCTCTTCAGGGAATACTTTTTTACCGCCTGAAAGAACAATCATGTTTTTAATTCTGCCGGTAATCCATATAAAACCGTCTTCATCTATTCTGGCAATGTCACCTGTTTTGAGCCATCCGTCTTCTGTGATAACATCAGCGGTTAAATCATCACGCTTATAATATCCTTTCATTATGTTAGGCCCTTTTACCTGTAATTCACCTGTTTCTTCATCAACTCTGGCTTCTACTCCCGGAATTGGTCTGCCTACAGAACCGAGTTTATTATGCCCTTTTGTATTAAGAGAAACTACAGGACTTGCTTCTGACAAGCCATAGCCTTCAAATACTTCAATACCGATAGTATTAAAGAATTTTGCAATATTTACGTCTAAAGGTGCTCCGCCTGATATAAATCCTTTAAATTTTCCACCCATATTTTTATTTACCGTTTTAAACATCATTCTTCTTACTCGATACCACGGAATAAATGGTGCAATTTTATATTTCAATTCAAATAAAAATCTTTTGATTGGGCCGAATTGGTTAATTTTTGTGTCAAGTGTTGTTTTTAATAATTTTAAAAATGCAGGAACTACAACCATAAATGTAATTCTTCTGTTTTGAATTATTTCAAACAAATCTTTTGGTTTTAAGCTTTTTGAATAATAAATACTTGTACCCAAACTAAGGAAAGTTAAATAACCTACAGAAAGTTCAAACAAATGGTTCATTGGTAAAATTGATAACAATCTGTCATTAGTTGTTAAAGGAAAACATTTAGAAATACTTTCAGTTTGAGTAATTATATTTTTGTATGTTATTTGAACACCCTTTGGCATACCTGTTGTGCCTGATGTATAAATAATCAATGCTGTTTGATTTAAACTTCTGTGAACCCATTTTTTTCTTGGTTTTGATTGGATTGTATATATACTTTCGTATTCTTTGTTAACACCTTTATCGTCAATAAGAATTAATTGTTCTATTGACGGAATTTGTTCTTTTAATTTTAAGCCTGTTTCAAAATAAGCACTTGATACAAGCAGAACTTTTGGTAAACAATCACTCAAAATTGAATTAAGTTCGTATTCTGTGAGTTTTATATCCAAAGGTACAATTGTACCACCTGCAATTACAATAGAAAAAAATGCTGCGCTCCATTCAGGAGTTGATTCGGATAATAACGCTACTTTGTCACCTTTTGTGACATTACAGTTATCAATTAAATATCCTCCCAGTCTCTGAGCTAAAAGGCTAATGCCTTTGTATGTCAATTCTGACCATCCAAACATTGAGCGAATACTTAATGCAGTATTTTCTCCCAATTCAGTTGTTTTTTCTTCCAAAAACATAAGTAAATTCTTATGCATATTCAACATCCTTCTTGTGTAACAAATAAATATTTATGAGGTTATTATATCAAAAAAATTTTTTAAATGCAAAGATTTTAAATTACATAGAAAGATTTATTTACTTGTTTTTTGCAGAAAAATTAATTTTATATGGTTCGCATCCGGAATCTTCCATATCAATTTTTCCGTCAAAATCATTATCGATTTCGTCAAAACAAGAACCTATTGAATCGTAAGATTCGCTCGATGCATTTTTCACCAGCCATATATCAGGAATTTTTTGCCATAAATAAAGGAAAAAGTTTTTATAATATTTGGCTATTTTAGAATTTTCAATAACGATAATGTTTTCATCATTGTTGTTATTGCCGCTTTTTGAAAAATTCATTGAACCCATTACGGTATATAAATCATCAATAATCATGCTCTTTGAGTGCATTTTTCCTGCAAAATTTTCTGTTTTAACCTGTACACCGTTTTTTCTTAGTAATTCGTGGGTAGTGTATTTGTTGCTTGCGTTTGTTGCATCTAAAATTACTTTTACATCGACATTTCTTGCTCTTGCATCTTCAAGGGCTTGGCATATTTTTTTATGTGTTATTACGAACATTGGAATATAAATATAATTTTTTGCCTTGTTTATTAAAGGGATAATAACGTTTTCCGCAATATTGTCCTGCGGAGAAAAATATACTGAAATAATGGAATCACCTATAAGAATATTTTCGTTATTTTGAATTTTAGATTTTTTATTATGAAATTTATTTTCATACATTTGTTCAAATTCTTGTTCGTAAATTTCTGCAATTTCAGGTGATTCGATTATTACAATATCATTTGTGTTGTATCCTGAAAGGTCTGTCGTACTAATGTTTGCAGAACCTGTAATAA
Source organism: uncultured Muribaculaceae bacterium (assembly GCA_964383455.1). GTDB lineage: Bacteria > Cyanobacteriota > Vampirovibrionia > Gastranaerophilales > Gastranaerophilaceae > UBA6984. The sequence continues at coordinate 3,294 of CAYLHN010000107.1, forward strand.
CAGTTTTTTTATCAATTATAAAAAATTTATTATGCATTATATATTTTTGATATTGTTTACTGCCATAATCACCTTTGCTTGCAGCTAAAGTTTGAGCCATTCTAAATGTATCAGGATAAAAATTTTCGTTGGTTTCGTTTACATCATAAACCATTCTAACAACTACACCTCTGCGAATAGCGTTTTGAATTGCGGTTGTTATATCAGGAATATCCGTATATCCGTACAATGCCATATCTATAGTCTTTTGTGAATTGTTTATCTGTCTCAATAATTCAACGCAATATTCTGTTGTACATTTTTTGTTTGTTACAAAAACAGTACTAAAATCTGTCAAGATAAGTTTAATTTTTTCTGTAGAAACTGAAAATTTCTGAGGTTTTATGTTTATGAGTCTGCTCTGTTCTTGAGAAACTTTTTGGGTATTATCTTGCGGAATATTATCTTTTTGTGTTTGGCAAAACTTACAGCTTTGAGCGGTTTTAGGAAGCTGTTTTTTAGGTAATATAATCGAATCACCTGCAATTTGACCATATTCGCAATTCAGATGATGATATTTATTACTTTTATTGTTATATATCCTTAATTCTATATTTTTTGCAAGTTCGATTTGTTTTTTAAAATTTTCTTCGTTTATTGGTTTTCCGTCTTTCATTGCAAATGGAGAATTAGTGAATATTTTATTATAATTTCTTCCGTTAAAGTATAAAATAATTTTACCGTTTTTAAGCTTTTTGTATTGAACTTTTTTATTTTCTATTAAATTTTGAGCAAATTTTTCTGCAAAATAACCTATTGACAAAGCTGTTTCTTCTTCTATAGGGTATTTTCCTGCAAAATCCTTGCGAAAATCCGTTATTTTTGAAGTAAAAGATTCAATGCCATCTATTTGAAGTTTTTCATTTTCTTCGATTTGGTCATTTTTATTCAAATCTATTGCAATTAAAGACGGAGAATAAATTTTTAAAACACGAAACGAATTTCTTGTATATAAAATACAGAATGTAAACGCAAAAAATGCCAATGCTATTAAAATTACGCTAATTTTTTTCATATAGCTGAGAAACTAATTCCTTGTATGTCGTAAATTCAAATCCAAAATTTTCAATTCTAAATTTCATGTCGTTGTTTTGTGTTATGTTGTATTCACTTGTTTTTTCGGAATAATAAGGATGAATTAAAGCTTCTACAACCAAATCAGAATCTTTTTTAAATACTCCAAGTCCGCTTTCCAACGTATTATTATCCATCATACCGGTATAAGCTACACCTACAAGGTATTCGTTTGTTTTTAAATTTGAATATTTTTCCAATGTTTTTTTATTTTTTAATGAAAAGCAGTTTAAAAGTGCAACTTTTATTTGATTAACCGGATATTTTAAATTTAAATGTTTTGTAACAACCGGAGTAATATATGGTCTTTCAAATTGTGTTCTTACATAAGGAATTTTATATTCTTCCGCAAGCTTACAAGTTAATTCAAATATTGCAGGTATTGCGTGAGTGTGTACATGTGAATCTATGTGTGCAGGGCTTATATGTTCTTTGATTTTTTCAATTTGTGCCCTGAATTCAATTTCTAATTGTTCAAGAAAATTTTTATTTGCGGATTTTGCAATTAACTGTAAATAACCGTTATTGAAATTTCCGTTTTTATCAACAAGTAGAGGTATTTTGTCAGGATTTGTTAAAGATTTTCCTTCAATAATGTTTAAATGAACTCCGATACATAAATCAGGACATTCAGGAATAATTTCGTTTATAACAGAAGAAAAAGTTTCTCCGTTAGCGCACAAACTTGCCGATTTTATAATTCCGCTGTTATAACCGTCTATAACCCCTTTGTTTATGTTGTTTGATATACCTAAATCATCCGCATTTAATATAAATTTTTTGTTAGCCATATTTTTTTTCTTGCCCTTTACTCCAAGTTATTATAATATAAAAATATAAGTTAGACAATCGAGGAAGAAATGAAAAAACCAACACTTGCAATAACAGTACCTTGTTATAATGAAGAATTATGTATTGAAAATACCGTAAACAGTTTAATTGAGGTTATAGGAGATTTAATTGCAAAAGATAAAATAAATGAAGACAGTTTTATTTATCTTGTTGACGATGGTTCTAAAGATAAAACTTGGGAAATAATTTCTAATTTGCACGAAAAAAATAATATCGTGAAAGGTTTAAAATTTGTTAAAAACTTTGGTAATCAAAAGGCACATATTGCAGGTCTTTTGGGGGTTAGAGAACTAGGTTGTGATTGTGCAGTTTCGATTGACGCTGATTTACAGCAAGATCAATGGGCAATTGAAAGATTTATTGATAAATATAATGAAGGTGCAGATATAGTATCAGGTATAAGAAACAGCCGTGATACAGATACTTTTTTGAAAAAAACTACAGCGGTATGTTTCTATAAATTTATGAACCTTCTTGGCGTAAAAATACCGTTAAATCAAAGTGATTACAGACTTGTAAGCAAAAAAGCAATAGATATATTGGCTCAATATCCTGAAAAGCAGGTTTTTTTGAGAGGTTTTTTTAACGAAATAGGACTTAAAAACGAAGTTGTTCATTTTGATGTAAAGCCAAGAATGTACGGAAATTCAAAGTTTAATTATATGACATTAATTGCGCTTGCATTAAACGGAATTACATCATTTAGTATTATGCCTCTTAGAATTATAGCTGTTTTAGGATTTTTAATGGCTATATTTTCAATATTTTTAGGCTTGGATGTTATATTTGAAAAATACATATTAAATAACACTCCTGCCGGTTGGGCAACGCTTGTTATTCTAATGGCATTCTTCGGCGGGTTACAACTATTTTGTATGGGAATAATCGGAGAATATATCGGACAGGTTTATAATGAAGTTAAAGCAAGACCAAGATATATTGTAGAAAAAGAATTAAGATAGCAATAGTTTTTGATAAAGGCGCTAAGATGCTATGGCAGTAAGGGTGTGAACAGTGAACAACTTAGGCACTAAGATACTAAGGCAGTAAGGCACTAAGAATATAAATAAATGTAAAATAAATAATATATAAAGATTGACAAAATCTGAAAAAACCTAAATAATGATAGAGTAGTAATAAGTAAAAAGGAGGCATAATATGC
>CAYLHN010000108.1:0-6330 GCA_964383455.1 uncultured Muribaculaceae bacterium
AGTCGTCAGAGAATATTATAAAAATAATAGCTATCAAGTAATGCGTGCTGAATATTCTTTTTGGAAAGGAATGTTTGTGCTGAGTTTCCTCGATGAATTATATCCGCAAACTTTGAACACCAAATCCGGAAACAAATTTTTTGATATTGAAAACAATATTGTTACACCTGAAGAATTAATTCAAAAATTGAATGTAATAAAAAAAACTAATATTCAAAAATTTATAAATACTCAAATTGCAAAACATGAGAAAGGTTCATACATCCGCTGGCTTGATGAATGGGAAATCGAGAGTTATAAAAATCCGACAGAATATTTTAAATCGCCAATTGTGCAGGAATTTTTGACAAAAATCGATAACAAAACTTTTTGTAAAATTTTAAAACATACGCTAGATGATTATGACAGAAATCCTGTCGGAACACCTGATTATATCGTTTGGAACAATAAACAAATGATTTTTGTTGAAGTGAAACGCAAAAATGAAATCTTAAAGCCTGAACAAATTGAATGGGGTGAATTTCTGATAAAAAATATAATTCCTTATAAAGTATTGCGAGTTTTACCCAATTAACTTCCGACTAAATATCTCAAAATCGGGATACTTTATCTCAAAATCCCTGTGACACGACAGCCGAACTCGCCAAAAGCGACTCTCGACACTATCATTTCAGCCATTAAAAAAAGAGTCCTAACGGGCTCTCTTTTTAATGGCGGGACTGACGAGGCTCGAACTCGCGACCTTCTGCGTGACAGGCAGACACTCTAACCAAACTGAGCTACAACCCCAAATATTCAATTCGTAAACTCATTATAATTGAACCACGAAAAAAATGCAATATCTTTTTTAAAATTCCATTTCTTTTATTGTTACATTTTCTATTTCTTTTAGTCTTTTTTCTAAATCCAATGCTCTTTCTCTAACAGGAACATCCACTAAGATAAGACCTTTATAAGAACATTCTTCCTCTTTATAATCGCTTAATCCTAATCTTGTTTTTATATCACATCCGAATTCAGTTAACAAATTTTGAACCTTTACAGCTGTTTCTTTTCTGTTTTCAATACCTATACCTATTATTGTTGTCATAATTTATCCTTTCTGTCAGTCTTAATTTAACACAAAACAAAAAAAATACCAACAGTACTACTGTCGGTATTTTTATAAATTATTTTCCCTTCGTTATTATTCTATTTCTTGAAGTTGTTTCTTTTGATAGTTATGCATTACTGCGCTTACCAAAAATTCATAAGATTTTTTGCTTTCAATACCAGGAAACTCTTTACGCAACTGAGCTCTTACCATTGATTCAAGTTTTGATGATGTTGAATGAATAGGACTTGTTGAAGTCAACATATTCATATAATCAGAACTTGTTTTATCTTGTCCTTGCACATAGTTTAAGAATTGTGCTTGTTGATTTTCTTGTTGAATTTGTTGTTGTTTGAAATTTTTGTTTTGCATTTGGGGAACCTACCTTTATTTTACTGTATAATTTTTTGTTTTCGTTTCTTATGTCTTAATAAAGCTGCCTGAAAATAAAAATTTACTCATTTTTAGCTTTTGTTTACATAACTTTACAAAAACTCATGAAACCCAATTATATATTGAAATATATTTTTTAAACTAAGCCTGAATTTTTGAAAAATCACACAATTTTTCGAATTTTTCCTTCAATTTTGTAAGCATGCTCAAACGATTATTTTTAACCATGACATCTTCATCCATAACAAGAACATTGTCAAAAAATGACGTTATTGCAGGTTTTAGAGCACTTAGAGCAGATAAATATTCCGAATAACTACCGTTAAATTCAACTTTTTTCATCTGTTCTGCGAGCATGCCTTCCGAGTCATGCCTGAAAAGAGAAGAATCAATTTCAGAATAAACCGGTTCTTTCAATATACGAAGTATTCTATTTACGCTTTCCAGTAATTCAGGTGAATTCATTGTTGATACTGCTTTTACCCTTGATACATAATCTGACAAATCTGATAACGGATTTTTAGATGCACAAGCCTCTAAAATATCTTTTTTATATTCATCATTCAAGAAAATTATCAAACGTTGAGTGAAAAATTCTTGTATATCATGTATACAGTCTTTTTTCACAGGTAAAAGTTCCAATGTTTTTTCAATTAATTTATTTAAATCTAATTTTAAGTTATTTGCAATAACAGTTTTTATAATACCTAAAGCTGCACGTCTTACACCGAGAGGATCAGAAGAACCTGTAGGTTTTCTTCCGTCAACAAAAACTGCACAAACGGTATCCATTTTATCTGCAATGCCGACGATTTGTCCTTCTATGGATTTTGCAAGCTCACTATCAGAATTTAGAGGGAAGTAGTGTTCTTTTATCCCTTCTACAACTGCAGCGTCTTCACCTGAAATTCTCGCATAATCAGAACCAATATATCCTTGAAGTTCGGTAAATTCAAACACCAAACTTGTACATAAATCTGCCTTGCACAATTGAGCAGTTCTTATTATTGTTTCTGAATTTTCGTTTAATTCATTTGAAATTGTTTTTGATAATTCAACAATGCGCTGAGTTTTGTCATAAATTGAGCCCATTCCTTTTTGGAACGTCATACCTTTTAAGCCTTCTACATAAGCTTCCAAAGGTTTTCTTGTATCTTCCTTAAAGAAAAATACTGCATCATCAAGTCTTGCTTTTATAACACGCAAATTACCTGCCTTAATATTTTCAAATTCATCACCAACATAGTTTGTTATTGTAATGAATTTATTTGTAAGTTTTCCGTCTTTGTAAAGAGCAAAATAACGTTGATGAACTGCCATAACAGTAACTGTAACTTCTTCAGGAATAGTCAAAAATTCTTCGTCAAATTCGCATGTAACGGCAACAGGCCATTCGCATAATTGAGTTACTTCTTCTAACAAATCGTCGCTATAACGCGGAGTTGCACCAATTTTATCTGCTTCTTTTTTTGCTTGACGAACAATTTCAGCTTTTCTTACGTCTTGATTAACAAGAACATTTACGCTCTTTAATTTTTCAACATACTCATCCGGATTATTAATTTCCACGGAATTTGGATTTGCAAATCTGTGACCGCGTGAGATTTTTCCTGATTTCACATTAATAATTTGCAATGGAACTTCTTTATTATCCATAATTGAAACAATCCAGCGAATAGGGCGTTGGAATTTTTCATCAAAATTATCCCATCTCATAAAGTGAGAGCCTTGCATTTTCAGGATTAATGAAGGAATATTTTCTTGAAGAACAGTAGTTGTTTCTTTTCCTTTAATTTCCACTTTCGCGTGTAAATAATTATCTTCAAGATATGCGTCTTCAGGATTTACACCATTTTTCTTTAAAAATCCTTCACCCGCCTTTGTAAGATTGCCATTTTCATCATAAGCGACATTTTTTATCGGTCCTCTTAAAATTTTTGTTTCATCCTTTTGCTTTTCTGATAAACCGTCGATAATCACCGCAAGACGTCTTGGAGTAGCCAATACATTTATATTTGAATATTCTATACTGTTTTCATCCAAAAATTTTGAAAATCCTGTTTTTAATTGTGTAATTGCTTGTGAAATAAATTTATATGGTAATTCTTCACAACCGATTTCTAATAAATATTTACTCATTATGTACCTCTATATTTTCTTCTTTACTAAATTGCATTTCGTATAAATGTTTATATTCACCATTTTCAATTTGCATTAATTCATTATGCGTACCCAGTTCAACGAGTTCACCTTCATTAATTACTGCTATTCTATCAGCATTTTTAATTGTTGTAAACCTGTGAGCAATAAGCAAAACTGTTTTATCTTTAATCAAATTATCTAAAGCAAGCTGAACAATTGCCTCTGATTCATTATCTAATGCTGAAGTTGCCTCATCGAGAATAATTATCGGTGCATTTTTAATCATCGCTCTTGCGATTGCAACACGCTGACGCTGACCGCCTGAAAGAGTTACACCTCGTTCGGTAAGATTTGTATCTAATCCATCAGGCAAATCCGCAATCATATCTTGCAAATGTGCGGAAACAACAGCTTTTTGCAATTCGTCTTCGCTTGCTGACGGATTACCGAGCATAATATTTTCTCTTATTGTACCTGAGAACAAGAAATTATCTTGGAAAACCATTGCAATATTGTTTCTCAAGTCCTTTAATTCAATATCTTTTACATCTACATCATCAAATTTTAATGAACCCGATTTAATATCGTAGAACCTTGGAAGTAATGATGCAATTGTAGATTTTCCCCCGCCTGAATTACCGACAATGGCTATCGTTTCACCTTTTTTAATATTTAAATTTATATCTTTTAAAACAGGTAAATCTTTTTTATATTCAAAATAAACGTGTTCAAAATGCAAACCTTCTTTAAACTCAGGAAATTTAACTGCATTATCTTTACTTACAATTTCGGGTTCATAATCATTAAGTTCAAACACACGTCCTAACGCAACAAAATAATCCTGCAAAAATTGTAATGAACGTCCTAAATTTTTAACAGGTTTATAAAGTAATAACAAAGATGTAACGAAGGACGCAAATCCGCCCGCAGTCATTTTACCCGTATAAATTAAATTTGTACCGTAAGCAAGAACAACCGCAATACCTACAGAGGCTATGGTATACATCAACGGACTCATCCAGCCGACACGCTTTGTAAGAGCGATATTCACACTAAATCCTTCAAGCAATTTATCGTTGAAAATTTTATATTGACGTTCTTGCAGATTATAAGATGAAACAATTTTATTTCCGCTGTAAGTTTCGTTTAAGTTAGTAGTAATATCACCGGTAATAACTACATTTTTATTAGATGTTTTCTTAATCCAGTTTCTGACCAAAATAATAGGCAGAAAAGCAACCATTAAAACTGCAACACCAACGAGTGCCAATCTCCAAGCACTGTAAAGCATTACCACAACAAGCCCTAATGCCCCGAAAAAACTTGTTATTATATCTTTAATTTTGTCTATAATTCCCTTTGACGCATTATCAGGGTCCTGAACAAATCTTGAAATAATTATACCCGACGGATTATCATCAAAGAACTGTGAATCCATATAAACAAGTTTTCTAAATAAATCAGACTTTATTGCGATAGTAATTTTTTGACTTGTCCAATCTGTAAGATAATTATTCAAATAATTAAGAACCCCTTGTAAAGCGGCAAAAGCAACAACTGCATATGGGATACAATAAGCCATACACTGCCATGTTATAGTAACTCCCATAAAGATTAAATCTTGTTTGCCTATAACATAATCCATATATGGTTTTAGAGCAAAAGCCATAAAACCGTCAAGCAGACCTATCGGCGTTGCAACGATAAACCCTAATATAACCCTGCCTAAAACAGGTTTTACATAAGGATATAATCTTTTTAATAACCAGCCGTATCTGTAAGAATTTTTTGCAGTTGTCGTTCTTAATTCCATAACACAGACAGTATATTACAAAAACAAGAATTACACAAGAAAAATACTATTTACAAGATGTTTGTCCATTTACTAAATCGTCAGGACATTTTAAATAATCAAGATTACCGAATTCTAAAACCCAAGCCGCAGAGTAATTATCTGAATAATATTCAGGGACATTATTATCATTATATGCCGGACCTGCCCAAAGTTGTTTTTCAGGAGCTAAGACAACAAATCCATCAGAAGTAGCTTTATAAACATATACAAAATCAAATAAATCGTTACCCAACTGGTTTTTACCTTTATTTGGACCATCTATATCAACCCTAATAACAAGAATTTTACGACTGTCAGAAATTTCTTGATGAAAACCTAGTGAAACCCCATCTGAAAGTATAACCTTGTAGGCAAATGCTAAATTTCCATTTGTAGTAGACTCACACTCACTACCATCAGACCATAAAGTTAAAGCATCAGAAAAACAACCTTCAGCATCAAAACCACAGACTTTTGACACTTTCATAAATTCAGTAACACGCTTGGCCACCAATTCGTTTTGATTTTTCGAGTTATTAACATCATTAAACCATTCATCCATAGGACCATATATTGCAGTTGCTCTATCAAAAGCATCTGTTAGAGCTGAATAAATTTTTCTAACTCTAGTAACTTTTTCTTTGTCACCTGTTGCGTGGTTAAGATTTGGTAGTGTCAATGCTGCAACAACGCCGATTATGCCGATTACAATGAGTGTTTCAGCGAGGGTAAAGGCGGATTTCCAAGAGGCTCTAAGGCACTGAGGCACTAAGTTACTAAGGAATTTTCGTGCATTTAAATGCACGCTACAAGCTGTGAACAGATGTTTTAGGAAGTTGTCCCCTCTCCCTAACCCTCTCCCGTCGGG
>CAYLHN010000109.1:0-6290 GCA_964383455.1 uncultured Muribaculaceae bacterium
TTCGTACTAGGATTTTTATTCTTACTGCCTCAGTGCCTTAGTATCTTAGTGCCTAAGTTGTTCACTGTTCACTCCCTTACGGCCCTAGCATCTTACTGCCTTATCTCTATACAAAAGAAAAAGTTTGCCAGCGGATTTTTATCCGCTTTATCAAATACGCCCTCGCATTAAACGGCAGCGTTCACATCAAAACAAAAATTCAACATTTTTGTTATTGATGTTCAACTCTCACTTCGTTCGTGCCTCTGCTCGGGCTAAAAAAAAATGTTTGCACTTTGGCAAACATTAAATAAACACGAGGATATTAAGAGAGAGAGTATAAAAGCTTGTCTTACGGGGCTTTGCATAAATTTGCAAATTCACCGTTTTTATTTTTTATTGTAATTTCTTAATCCTTACTCTCATATAAAGTATTTTTTAAATTAAAAATTGCCTTTGTAGTATTCATGCGTCTTTTGAACTATTCGGGCATGTACAACTTCTGCATTTTAGGTTACTAAAGCATGCAAATTTTCTTTTAAATTTTTATATTTTATAAATTGGCATGCTCTTACATGACAAATTATTTATTTTGTCTTATTATTAAATCAGAAGGAAGGATGAATATGGCAAAAAACAGAATTGGTATAGATATAGGCGGAACAAATATTAAAGTGGCTCTTGTAAGCCCTAAAGGAGAAATTATTTATTCAAATTCTATCCCTACTCGTTCGGAAATGGGATATGAATATACTGTTAACAACATAAAACAGGCTATTTCAACATTATTATCCGAAACCAAATTTAAAACATCAGATATTGAGGGTATCGGATTTGGTTTTCCGGGACAAGTCGACTATAAAACAGGTATAGTTAAAAATTTACCAAACATTCCGGGCTGGGTAAATGTTCCGATTGCTGAAATTATAGAAAAAGAATTTGGTATCACAACAAAAATCGACAACGATGTCAGATGTGCAGCTCTTGGTGAATTAAACTATGGCGCAGGAAAAGGATGTGAAAATTTAATTTGTATTACAGTCGGAACAGGTATAGGTTCAGGAATTATCCTTAACGGAAAACTTGTTCGAGGCGCAAGTAACGCAGCAGGTGAAATAGGTCATATAAAACTATTCTCAAACGGTGATAAGCTTTGCGGATGCGGAGATTACGGATGTTTAGAAGCATATGTTTCAGGGCCTTCAATTGTTGAAATGGCTAATGACTATTTAAAAGGCGGTAAATCTACAAAATATCGAGAAATGGCAAATGGCGGAGAAATAACACCATATATTGTTGCTCAAGCTGCACTACAAGGTGATGGAGTAGCAAAACGCATATATACGATTATGGGTGAATATTTAGGAACAGGACTTGCAAGTGTCGTAAATCTTTTAAATCCTGAAAGAATTATTATTGGCGGCGGCGTTGCAGGATGCGGTGATTTATTATTAAATCCGTTAAAAGAAGCATTACTAAAAAGAGCTATGCCTATTTCCGCTCAGGCAGTCGAAATTGTTCCGGCTCAACTGGGAAATACCGCAGGAGTAATCGGTTCAAGCTTACTTATAGAATCATAATTATGTCAGTATATTTCTTTTATGGCGATGAAGATTATAATATAGAACAAGCGATTGAAAAACTAAAACAGGGGCTTGATAAGAATTTTTTGTCCATGAGTTTTAAATTATTTGATAACCCTGCTTTTCCTGATTTAATGGCAGCAGTTCGTGCACAAGGCATGATGTTTGGGAAAATGCTTACTGTTATTAATTGCAAAAATTATTTTGAAAAAACTTTTGACGATAAACAACTAAAAGAATTTGAAACATCTTTGGAAAATTGTTCAGAAAATTCTGATATAGTTTTTTATACCGTTTTACCAAGAAACGAAAACAAAAAATTAGATTCAAGGAAAAAACTTTTCAAAATTTTATCAAAATTTAATTCTCAAGAATTTCCAACTTTTAAAATGAATTTTTACGGAAAACAAGATTTATCATCTTGGATAAAAAAAACGGCAAAAACAAAAAGCATAAGCCTTGGGCAAGACGTAATTGATTTGCTTATTGAACAAATCGGCAACAATTTACGTCAAATTGATATGGAATTAGAAAAACTTAAACTAATTGCTTATCCTGAAAAAAATATTACTGAAAAAATGGTAAAAGATATTTGTATTTCAAATGAAGACTTATTTAATTTTACAGAATTAATTATGTCGCAAAATTATGATAAAGCACTTTTAGAATATCAAAAATTACTCGATAAAAAGCACCCGCTTGAAATTTTATCGGCAACACAAACCATTTTAAGAAAACGAATTTTGTTGAAATTAAATGCTGACAAACCAATAAACGAAATTATGGCAATTACCGGAATGTCTGATAAACAGATTAATGCTGTTTTAAAAACCGCTAACAAACAATCTCTTAAAAAACTTGTAAATTTAAAGAAAAATTTAACTGAAGCGGAATATAAAATTAAGTCAGGACAGACAGTAAATCCTGAAGATGAGGTTCAAAATGCACTTATCCGATAAATATCCGTTTTTAACAAAATATTTTGAAAACGGGATTAAAAATCCTGATAAATCTATTGCTCACAGTATACTATTTTACGGTAATGATTTAAATGCACAATATTCGCTTGCATTGTATATTGCAAGACTTTTAAATTGCAAAAAAGACAAGACTTATGACTGTAATTGTCTCGATTGTAATTGGATTATAAACGGCGAACATCCTGCGGTACTGACCATTTCACGAATTGAAAATAAACCCGAAGATGATGATTCTAAAACAGTAATTTCTGTTAAACAAGCTAATATGATAAAACAATCTTTGATGAATTCTTCTGATTTTCATAGAGTTTTTATATTCTGCGACAGGGATGATGATGAAAATATATCAGGATTAAATAATTTAAATTTTCAGGAAGAAACTGCAAATGCTCTGTTAAAGACCATTGAAGAACCTCCTAAAAATACAACTTTTTTCTTTTTGACAAGAGATAAAGAAGATTTAATTTCTACAATTATTTCGCGTTCTCAATGTTTTTATGTACCTTCTTTTGAGCGTGAGAACACAGATTGGGAAAATATTAAAGATGTTTTTGAAAATTATGTTGAATTTGAAAGACGCGATGCTTTTGAAATTGCTAATAATTTAAACTCAATTTCCAAAAATCCTGTTGAAACTCTGGAACAAATGCAAAATTATATTTTGTCTTTAATGAAAAGCAATATTCAAAATAAACAACTTTTGGTTAAATTTTTACATGATATTGAAGCAGTTGAAAAAGCAAAAAAAGCTGTTATCGCAAAAGTATCACCGCTGAATGCTTTTGAAAATTTATGCATTGATATTATCAAGTAATTCGTTATAAATTTTTATTGTTGTAAGACAAATTTTTAATTTTCTGTCAACTAAGCTTTTAATTGTGTAATCATAACATTCCAAAAGCGCTTTATTTAATCCGTTTTCCTGCTCTAAAACTTCTAGAATATGATTTCTCCATTTTTCATCCCTTGTATTTGGTTCAATTTTATCCGCAAGAAAAATTACTTTTTCAAAGTCAGTCATATTCTCTCTACCGACCGTATGACAATATATTGAATCAAGAATTTCTTTATCTTCAACATCAAACATTTCTTTTGCAAGGTAAGCACCTGCAGGTGAATGATAAGTTTTTGGATTTAACAATTCTTCCATATCACAGTGCATTTTGTCAGTTAAAATTTCATACAAAACGTCATTTTTATAACACTTTGCACAATCATGAAGAAGTCCTGCAAGATAAGCCTTTTCTTCATTAAGGTTATATTTTTTAGCTAAATCTCTTGCACAATCCGCAACCCCAAGAGTGTGAAAATATCTTTCTTCATCAAGGTTTTCTTTAAGCCAATTTTTAATTTCTTCCATTTGTTTCATTTTTATATAATCCGTTTTCTTTAATGTAATTATAAACAGTATCAGGCACTATATTTTGAATTAATCTGTCATTTACAACACTTTCTCTTAAATTTGTTGAAGAAATATCTTCAAAAGGTTTTTGTGCAAATTCAAAATCGTAACCGTCTTGCTTTAAATAATCAAAATTGTTTTTATCGAAATTATTTTCTCGCTCAAATACGATAAAATGTGCAAGCGATTTTAATCCGTCAGTATTATACCACGATTTTATATTACGGAAAGCATCAGTTCCGATAATAAAATTAATTTTACCCTCAATTTCAGGATAAATTTCATATAACTTTGTTAGGGTATTATATGTATAAGAATTTTCTTCACTTTTATACTCAATGTCACTTATTTCAAAACCATCAATATTTTTAACAGCAAGTTTAACCATATTAAATCTATGATTACTTAGTGCAGTATCTTTGTGAGGAGGCTTATATGCAGGAATAAAAATTATTTTATCGAAATTATAATTTTCTTTGACAAATTTTGCCACCTCAATATGTGCATTATGAATAGGGTTAAAAGTTCCGCAATATACACATAATTTCATGAATGCCCCTCCAAATTTATTCTATCACGAAAACAATAACTAACATCTTGACAAAGTGTAGCAAGTTTGCTACAATATTAATATGAAAGAAATTATTATCTATACTACAGAGGATAATAAATGTCCTTTTCTTGAATGGCAAAATTCACTTAGTATCGAATATAAAGTTCGAGTCAATAAAAGATTGCAAAGACTTCGCGAAGGTTACTTCGGAGATTGGAAACATTTACAAAACAGTAAATTAAGCGAATTAAGACTTGATTTTGGAAAAGGATATAGAATTTATTTTAAAGAAATGGATAATATTATAATTTTAATTATTGCCGGAAGTGACAAGTCTAATCAAAAATCAACTATTAACAAAGCTAATAAATATTTTGAAGAATATATAAATAGGAGAAAAATTAATGGTGATAAAATTTGAAGATATTTTGAATAACAATTTAAAAGACCCTGAATTTCAAAAAGAATGGTTAAAACAAACTGCAATTGAATATATTCAAAGCGGTAATTTTGAACACTTTTTTACAGATTTAGAACAAGTAATAAAAGCAACTACTACTATATCAAAATATGCACAAAAAATCGGTGTTGACAGAGTTCAACTTACAAAAATATTGCACGGAAAAACAAAAAATCCTAATATAACAACAATTAATAAAATTCTTAATGGTTTAGATTTGGGATATGAATTAAAATATGAAATAACATTACAGCAAAAATCTGCTTAGTATTAAAATTATTTTATAATTTAAAAGTGTCCGTGATATCACGGACACTTTTTGATTTTTATTATATTTGATTTAAATTAGTGGCAAGATGTGTTGTTTACACCGTCAAGAACTTTTCCAGATTCTCTACAAATCCAATCATTACCATTGTCTGCTTTTAAATAGTCTAGGTTATCATTTTCAACAACCCATGTTGATAGAGAATATAAATTTGGAGCTGCTCCATGACTAGACTTTTGAAAATCTGTTGTCAATTGGTTTGTTATATTTCTTGTAGCATCGCTATCACTTGTAATCATAAAATCAAAAATTTCACTACCAGATGCATTTTTACCTTTATTTGGACCATCAATATCAACTTTAATAAAGATTGAAACACTATTTACAGCATGAAAAGCAATCGATACACCATCAGATAGAGTCACCATATAACTTTTACGTCCTTGCAACCATGATAAAAGATTTGGAATCTCGTTGGTATTACCATTATAAGTATAAAATGGTGCCGAAGAAAAACACCCAGATGCCATTCCACAATCTTTAGAAATTTTCATAAACTCAGTTATGCGTTTTGCAGCTCTTTCACTTCGCTTAGCATAATCATCTTCACCTAAATCTGTAAACCATGTATCAAAATCACCATAAACGACCTGAGCACGGTCAACGGCATCTGTGAGTGCAGAATATATTTTCTTAACCTTGGTTACTTTTTCTTTATCGCCTGTTGCATGATTTAAATTTGGCAGTGTCAATGCAGCAACTACACCGATTATGCCGATTACGATTAATGTTTCAGCAAGAGTGAAGGCGGATTTCCAAGAGGCTCTAAGGCACTGAGGCACTAGGGCACTAAGTTTTTCTGTGAATAGTGAATTGTGAGTCGTGAACAGACCGTCATTGCGAGTGAAACGAAGCAATCCATTACAAAATGCTCTAAGGCACTGAGGCACTAAGTTACTAAGGAATTTTCGTGCATTTAAATGCATGCTACAAGCTGCGAACAGATTTTGTTTAATAGTTGAATGGCTTAACAGTTGAAAGACATTTATTATTGTCTTAGAGCCA
>CAYLHN010000110.1:0-6010 GCA_964383455.1 uncultured Muribaculaceae bacterium
TTAGAGCCTTTTGTAATGGATTGCTTCGTTTCACTCGCAATGACGGTCTGTTCACGACTCACAATTCACTATTCACAGAAAAACTTAGTGCCCTAGTGCCTCAGTGCCTTAGAGCCTTTTATAATGAATTGCCGTGTCATTTTATTTGCTCTCAATGGCTATTTGTTCACAGTTCACTCACATCAGTTAAAACTTTACATAGTGCCGTGTTCTGTTATCCAGCCTCCGCCAAGAAGGTGTCCGTCATTTTTGTCGTACCAAACTGCGGCTTGTCCGGGCGTAATGGAATAAACAGGTTCAGGAAATGTCATTATTGCGTTTGTGCCGTCAATTTCAACGTGTGCATTTACAAATGGCATATTGTATCTGATTTTTGTTATTACATCAAAAGAATTTTCTTCAAACGGATATGTTTTATGACAGTTTTTTAAAGTCAAAGAATTTCCGTAAGCTTTATCTTTTTCTCCGACATAAACAGTATTTGTTTTTAAATCAATTTTAATGGTATACAGCGGATTTTCTGCGGCAATACCTATTCCTTTTCTTTGTCCTATTGTGTATTGAAAACATCCGTCATGTTCGCCAAGTTTTTTACCGGTTGTTATGTCAATAAAATCGCCTTGTTTTTTACCTATTGTTTCAAAAAGATAGTCTTTCAGAGTTTTTGGTTTTGGTATAAAACAAATATCCTGAGAATCTTTTGCAGATTTTGACGGTAAATCATATTTTTCTGCAAGCTCTCTTATTTGTGATTTTTCATATTCATAAAGCGGGAACAAGGTTTTAGAAAACTGTTCTTGTGTAAGGCTGAATAAAAAGTATAATTGGTCTTTTCTGGGGTCTTTTGCAGGTGCTAATGTATAATAATCGCCAATTTTTTGGATATTTGCGTAATGACCTGTTGCAAAATAGTCGCAATGGAGTTCGTTTATTGCATAGTCAAAAATTTCACCCCATTTTATGCATTTATTACACATAGCGCAAGGATTTGGAGTTTCGCTGTTTAAATACCCTTGGTTAAAATAATCAATAACTTTTTCTTTAAATTTTTCGCTTAAATCCAATACATAATGAGGAATTTGAAGTTTATCCGCAACTTGCTTTGCGTTTTGGCAAACTTGTTCTGAGGCTTCATTGTCAACCATTTTGCCTGTGATACCAATAACATCGTGCCCTTGTTGTTTAAAAAGTAATGCCGTTACACTGCTGTCTACGCCGCCGCTTAGTGCTACTGCTATCTTAGACATTTTGAGCAGCTCTTTCCGCAACAAAGCTTTTATATTCTTCTGTTAATCTGTATTGAGTTTCCGTAGCTCTCTCAATAGGAACAACTTCTGCAAAACCGTTATCAACGGCATCTTGCATTACTGAGTATTCAACGGATTCAAAAGAATTTTCGGTTAATTTTTTGTTTATTTGATTTAAAGTAAAGGTTTCATAATTTTGATTTTTTTCAAGGTAGTATGCAGTTGTAATAAGAAAATCTATTTTTTCTGTTATATTTTTTTCTTTAATGTGATTAATAAAGTTTTCATCACGATTTTCTTGAATGTTGCTTATGCATTGGGACATTGATTCTTGAAGTATATTGTCAAACTCTGTTTCGTTGGTATTTTCTTCGAATAAAGATGTTACATTTTCGTTATTGGTATTTTCTTCAGAATCGTTTGTTTCATCAAGTATATCTTTAATCTCTTGGCTAAAAGTTTCTCTTTCTTGATTTTCTTGTTCCAATTCGGCTTTGTATTCATCTAAAATTCGCTGAGATTCTCTTTCTATTTCTTCTTGCCCAATTTCTTTTACTTGAGTTTCTTGTTCTTCGTTATTTTCAACATTTATTATTTCTTCCTGTTCAAGTTCTTTTTCCTGATTTTCTTGGATTTCATTATTTTCAACATTTATTTCAGAAGGTAAAATTTCTTGTTTTTCGAAACCAATTTTAGTCGAGTCTTCATATTTTATATTAAGCAATTTGTCATTCCAATTGTTAACCTGTTGTTCAAAAAAACTAATATTATCAGTTTTAAGTTCTATTTCAACGTCTCCTTTTTTAATTCTAAATACATATTCGTGCATATCTTCTCCTTGTTTATACGTCAGTATTAGTGTATATTAAATTTTAAAAATATCAACTTTGTTAAAAAATGTTTAATGTTTTTGAAACATTTATATTAAAATTTAGTCTTTATAAAAGAAGTGTGTAATAATAGAATAAGAATAAAGGAAAAATTATGAATAAGACATTTACAAAATTATTAGTAAGCGTGTTTACTCTCGCAATGTTTATTACAGGTATAAATGCAGCGCGTGTGATGGCTTATACGCCTTGTGATTTATACGATAAAGTTTGGGTTTTGGTAAACAATAAATTTGTTGATCAAACAAATAACGGGCAGGATTGGAAAAAGTGGCGTCATAAATATGATGATAAAATTAAGACAAATGAAGACGCTTATGTTGCAATAGATACCATGCTAGCTAGTTTAAATGACCCTTATACAAGATTTTTGGATCCTAAAGAATTTGCGGAGGAAACCAATTCAATAAAAGGCTCTTTAAAGGGTATTGGTACTCAAATTGCTATCAAAGACGGTAAACTTGTTGTAGTTGCTCCAATTGAAAATTCTCCTGCGGAAAAAGCCGGTATAAAGTCAGATGATGAAATCCTTGAAATAAATGGTGAAAGTACAAAAGGTATCTCTATTGATAAAGCTGCCGATAAAATTAGAGGTGAAAAAGGTACAACCGTAAATCTTTTGATAAAAAGAAAAGGTGAAGAAAAACCTCTTTCATTCACTATTGTCAGGGATGAAATTGAAGTAAAAGCTGTTTCAACAAAACCACCGATTGATACTAAAATTCCTGATAATATTCAATACATAAGATTAAGTTCATTTATTAGTCAAAATGCAGGTAAAGAAATTGGTGAAATTTTAGTAAAAAGTAAAAACAAAGACGGTTTTATACTTGATTTACGTTCAAATCCGGGTGGTTTGTTGACCAATGCTATTTTAATTTCAGACATGCTTTTAAAAGGCGGAGTTATTGTAAGTACTGTTGACAGGGACGGTTATAAAGAAACTGCAAAAGCTTCAAATGATTTTGTTACGAAAAAGCCTGTAGTGTTGCTTGTAAATAAAGGTTCTGCTTCAGCAAGCGAAATTCTTTCAGGCGCATTAAAAGACAATTGCCGTGCAACACTTGTCGGTACTCAAACTTTTGGCAAGGGTATTGTTCAGGAGATAAATAAACTTCCGGAAGGCTCAGGTGTTAATATTACTATTCAAAGATATTTGACTCCAAACGGCGATGATATTCATAAAAAAGGGATTACGCCTGATATTAAAATTGATTTAACTGATAGTGATATCAAAAATAAAAATGATGCACAGTTGAAAAAAGGTATTGAAGTTTTGACTGAGCAAATTAATAATTGCAAATGCAGTAAATAACAGAATATTAAAACATGCAAAAGACTTGGGAATTTAAAAAAAATGATGACAGTAAAAAGCCTTTATTAGAAAGACTTTTAGCTGTCAGAGGTATAACAAAAAAAACGGATATAAAAAATTTTTTAAACCCGCTTGATATGAAGTTATCAGAACCCAAGGCTTTTTCAGATATGCAAAAAGCATCAGAAAGAATTAAAAAAGCCATAGAAAATCAGGAGAAAATCTTAATCTATGGTGATTTTGACTGTGACGGTATTACTTCAACATCAATTTTAATAAAAACATTAAGACATCTGAGTGCTAATGTTGATTATTATATTCCTGACCGCGAAAATGAAGGTCACGGGATGAACACATCAACTCTTGTTAAAATAATGACTTCTAAAAAGCCAAAAGTTTTGATTACTGTCGATTGCGGGATAAGCAACTTAGAAGAAGTAAAATTTTTGAACAGTTTCGGACTGGATGTTATAATTACTGATCACCACGAAGCACCTGAAGAATTACCGCCTGCCTATGCAATAATTAACCCTAAGGCTCAAAATTCATTGGATGAAAATTTGTCAGCACAAAAAATTATTGAATTAACTGCACTTGCAGGCTGTGGTGTTGCATTAAAATTGGCACAGGCGCTTCTTTTATTGTATGAAAAAACCGAATTTTTATACGAAATTTTACCGCTTGCTGCCGTTGGAACAATTGCAGATATTGTTCCTTTAATAGGTGAAAACAGATATTTTGTCATGAAGGGGCTCGAGTTAATTTCTAAAGGTCAGCATAAAGGTTTAACCAGATTGCTTGAAGAATCAGGATATAGTCTTGATGCTGGTATTACTACAGATAATATTGCCTTCGGAGTTGCACCAAGGATTAATGCAACAGGAAGGCTTGATAATGTTGAAGCAGCTTTGAAAGTTTTGTTATCAGATAACTCTGCTGAAATCGAAATGGCCGTACAAACTTTAAATGAATTAAATAAAATAAGACAAAATCTTTGTGAGGATACATTCTTAGAAGCTGAAGAAATGTATTTAAAAGGTAATACGGATGATAAATCAATCATTTTGTTTAATAAAAATTGGTCTGTTGGAATAGTAGGTATTGTTGCATCTAAATTTGTTGAAAAATATTATAAACCGACATTTATAATGACTTATCACGAACAAACTAATCAGTATCGTTGTTCTGCAAGAAGTGTTAAAGGTATTAATTTGTACGATGCAATAGATGCAAATGCTGAATTATTAGATGGTTACGGCGGACATGAAATGGCGGCAGGTCTTTCTTTCAGCGAAGAAAAAGCAAGTTTTGAACAGGTTAAAACTGCACTAAATCAAACAATTACGGAAATGTCAGAAGGTTTGGATCTAAAACCTGTTGTAAATATTGATTTATTGTTGGATGAAAAAGATTTGGATTTAACAATGGTTGGTGAAATATCAAAGCTGGAACCGTTTGGTGCGTCAAATCCTTCACCTGTTTTTGCTATAAAAGATTTTATATTGAAAGAAAAAACTTTAATGGGTGAGAACAAAAATCATTTACGTTTAAAAATTCAGGGGAAAGATTCTATTTACACTTGTGTTTGGTGGTCACATGGAGATATTTCATTAATTCCCGGAGATAAATTAGATATTGCGTTTTCTCCTAAAATTAATACTTTTAGAGATGTTACAAGCCTGCAATTAATGATAGAGGATATCCATAGCGAAAATTTAGTTGAAATAGAGCAAAAACACGATAATATGATAAAAGTTTTTGATCATAGGCATAAAAAGGACATTTTACCGCAAGTTGAAGATTATGTTAGTACGTCAAAGCTGAATATAGCAGTTTTTGCTGAAAACAATAAAATTGTAGAATCTTTAAAACATTATAAATCTATAAGTGCAAAAATAGTTAATCGTGAAACCGTAAAAAATGCCGATAGTATTATGTTTTTTGATTATCCTCCGTCCGAAGATATTTTTGATGATGTAATTAAAAAAGTTTCACCAAAACAAATTCATTACATGTATTGCGAACCTAATAATTTTAAAGAACAAGCTCTATTAAAAACACTTTCAGGCATGATAAAATTTGCTTGTAATAACAGAGATGGCATTTTTGATATAAAAAAAGCCTCGTTATTTTTGTCCTTAACTGAAGAATGTGTGCAAAAAATGATTGAAATATTTTCCGAGTGCGGAATGATTTCTATAATTGATGATAAAAATAATAATTATAAAATCGAATTTATCAAAAATGTAGAGCTTTCAAATATTTTAAACTGCATAAAATGCGGTGAATTAAGGAATATGCTTGAGGATATAGAAAAATATAAAGAAGAAATGCTTACAAAAAGCTTAGCTTTGTAGTTTTGGGCGTAATTTTTTGCACCGTTGTCAAAGGCACTAAGATACTAAGGCAGTAAGGGTGTGAACAGTGAACAATTTAGGCACTAAGATACTAAGGCGCTAAGGCACTAAGAATATAAATAAATGTAAAATAAATAGCTTACTAGGATTGACAAAATCTGAAAAAACCTAAATAATGATAGAGTAGTAATAAGTAAAAAG
>CAYLHN010000111.1:0-6008 GCA_964383455.1 uncultured Muribaculaceae bacterium
AGTTTCAATTATTTGTTTTCCTTATTTTTTATTTGTTTTGTTTTTCTTTGTTTTGGTAAAAAATTACTATCTGAAACAACTTTTTGCCCTGTTTCAAGTTCTAATTTTTCTTTTGCTTCTCTTGCAATTTTTCCGCCACGTTTTGCAGATTTTTTATTTTCTTCCATGCCGGTAGAATTTTCACTTTCTGCAATTTGACGGGTTGAAAGTTCTGCAAGTGCTGTAAAGATTAGTTCTGCTTCGCTCATGTGGTCACGCAAATTTTGAGATTTTAACCCTTTTAAATTTTTATGTTCTTTTACGGATAATCCGCTCCATTCTTGGTGGATAATATTTGTAAGAATAGCAAATTCTTCACTTTCAGTTATTTCGTGGTCTTTCCAATAGTCAGTTAATTTGTTTCGAGTTTCCTGTCCCATCATTCTTTGCTGAATCCATTTCTCGGAACGACCAAGTTTTTTATAAGTTTCTCTTGCTCTGTCGATTGCCGTTGACGGATCTGCCATTTCCTGTACTCTTTCCTGACCTACACGAGCTAACCATTTTTTAATAGGTTCTGCTTTTTTAGACGGAATAGACTGTATTATTCTAAATATGCCTTCTACATCAGCACAATTAACGTTTTGTTTTCCTCCTGCTGTTTGCATCTTAAGGGGGGTGACAATTTGTCCCCACCCTTCAGACAATTCCTCATCACGCTTTCGTAATTTTTTTATATAGTCCTTTGGATTAACTGAATCAGTTAGAATTTGTACTATGTCTTCAACGCTAAAATACCACTTTTCATGTTCTTCATCATATACTGACCTGATTTTGTTATTCTCAAATACTTTTAATTCGTTTTTCATATTGCCACCTACAATATTTCCATTTCAATATCTTTGTCTTTGAGGATATAGTATGCATTTGATAAAGCAGAGTCATCTGCAAATGCTTCCTCTGAGGTTACGATTTTGGCAGGAGTGTATTCATCGCACATCAAACGAATATCATCCCCTGAAATTCCGCTTTCGCCTTTGTCTGTGCAGACCAAAACAAGACAATCTTCACCGATAGCAAAAGCATCTTTATCGTTAATTTTTATCGGAATCACTTTGTAATCTAAAGGAATACCGAGTTTAAGCATAACCTCATAAACCAAGTCTTCAGGTGTTCTGCCGACCTTAACCGTATCAGCCATACCTAAAAATCTTGTTTGTAATTCTTCTTCATCTTCTGTCGGTGTGGAATCCCATTTTGCAAGATTTGAAGTATCAAGTTTGAATACTTTAAAACCGACATCCAATGAGGAATTAGGAGTGAGCAATGAGGAATTATTTTCATTCCTAATTCCTAATTGCTCATTCCTAATTTTTTTGCCGGCACGTCTGATACGTTCTTTTCCAATTTCGCATATATTTTTATATCCGGCTTTATATGCTTCTGATTTTTCGTCACATTTTTCAGGAAGTTGTACCATAATAAATTTACGGTTTCCCCCATCTTCCGCATTTAATTGCATTACTGCATGTGCAGTTGTTGCACTACCGCTAAAGAAATCTATTACTATTGAATCTTTGTCTGTTCCAATCCGCAACATTTGTTCAATAAGAGTTGTTGGTTTTGGAGTGTCAAACGGAGCTTTAGTTCCAAATAATGCCTGTACCTCTTTATTAGCCGCATCATTGTGACCAACTTCTTCAAATGTCCACCAAGTTATTGGAACTCTTCCTTGTTGTACTTCATTTAAATATCTTTTTAACTGTGGAGCACCTTTTCCATCTTTTCCGAAGTATATCCGATTTTCTCTTAACCATACTTTCATTGTTTCTTGACTTGCTCGCCAACAATTCCCTTCTGATGGATAAAATTCCTCGCCAGTATTAGGGTTCACTATCGGATAAACACCGCTTTGTGAAAATGATTTTACCAATAAATTATCTGAACGCCATAATCCTTTACCATCGTGATCATCATTTTTGTATGGTTTATTTTGTTCAGCGGTTCTCGGTAATAAATTTCTATTAAAAGCACTACTTTTCTGATAAACTACAACATAATCGTGAGTTGTAGAGAAACCTTTAGAATCATTTGTTGCCGCATATTTCTTTTGCCATACAATTTGAGCCAAAAAGTTTTCCTCTCCAAATACTTCATCACAAAGTTTTCTGAGGTTTGTAACTTCATTATCATCAATCGAAATAAAAATTACACCGTCATCACGAAGAAGATTTGATGCTAACCTCAAGCGTGGGTACATCATATTCAACCAATTGGTGTGAAATCTTCCCATTGTTTCAGGATTAGATTTTGTTGTCTGTTGGGTAATCTCTTTATATTTTGCCATCGGATCAGCAAAATCATCTTCATAAACAAAGTCGTTTCCTGTGTTATACGGAGGATCGATGTAAATCATTTTTACTTTTCTGAAATAAGCGTTTTGTAATAGTTTGAGGACTTCTAAATTATCACCCTCAATATAAAGGTTTTTTGTTGTATCGAAATTTACACTCTCATCTTTGCATGGGCGAAGTGTCCCTGTTGAGCGTTTCCCTGCAATTTTATAGCAGTTTGATTTGCCTTTCCATTCAAACTTGTATTTTTCAAAATCATTGTCGATGTATTCACCGCAAAGATTCAGCAACTTATCAATATCAAGTTTGCCGTCATTAAAGCACTCCGGAAAAACTGTTCTCAACTGTTCCTTTTTACCTTGTTCAATATCTAAACTTCTACCGTCTATTCTTTTTATTTCCATTGTTACCTCGTTTTTTTAGTTAGGAATTAGTAATTAGGAGTTAGGTGTTATTTTCCGTTGTTTTTGTGATTGAAGATAATATTTTGTTTATTTCTTCACAATCATTTTTAATTGAATTGTATTCTTTTTCATTAATATATTCTGTTTCAAATAATAAGTCTAACCAATAATTTGTTTCAGAACATTCCTTAAAGGCAATATACATTTTGTTCAAAAAATCTTTTTTACTGCTGCCACATTTTGCTTCTGCTATATTTGCACCAATACTTGTACCTGAACGCAAAATTTGTTTTGATAATACAAACTCATTTTTTTCATTACACAAATATTTATATAAATTTACAATTCTAACTGCAAATTTTTTGCTTTTATTTTCAATTGTATTTTCAGTTTTAATATCTCTAACTCCTAATTACTAATTCCTAACTGTCATAATATTACCATGAACATGAAGAACTTTTACTCTGCTTTAACGATGTGAAGTTTGAATTTTGCACCTATTATTACATTGAAATTATAATCGTTTGTAAGCTCCTGAATTGCATCATCTGTTTCAACATCTACTTGTGCTTTATCAAAGAACAATCCCTCTTCTTTTTTTAGTAATTCTTTTTGTTTCAGCTTTAATTGTTTTGTTAATTTTAATTCTTCCAAGCGGTCAGAATTCTTACTGTTTAATTGCTTTTTCATTGTTTCAATTTCGGTTTTAAGGTCGGTCAAATTGAGTTCAAGAGCAGACTTTTTACGACCTGCAAGCATTTTCAATTTTTCAACCTCGTAAGCAATAGAACCCTCTTTGTTTTTGAAATATTCCTGTAAAATCTCATCCTTTGATATTTTATCATTCAAATTAAACTCAAACGGCTCAAGTAAACTCCCCATTCGGATTGTATCAAAGCCGTTGCGTTCTTCTATTTTTTCAACAGGAAGATTTAAAAGTTCTCGGCACTCACTATCAGATAATGTTCTTCCGTCTTTTGTCTGCCCGATTAAAATATGCTTGTGAGAAGTATTATCTTTTGAAGTGATCCCGACATTATAATAACCGATTTCAACAGGCTCAATATCTGAATTTACATAAATCTTTGCTTCCTGTGGACAAGCCATATCCATCTCTTTTAATATACCTTTTGAAAATACAGAGGTTAATGCGATTCTGCCTCGTGCCGGAGAAAAATCTTTATTCATTCCGTACTGCTGATAGCCTTTATAATCCTTTAAAAATCTGTCATCTTTGTATGAAAATAAATATGGTCTGTTATATCCCTCGATAAGTTTTAAGGTTTTATTCTCGTCATCAATTTCGTACCAACCCTCTTTTATATTAAGGAAAAAATATTTTACAACCTCCCACAAATCTTTATTTATCTCATCAATTTTATCTTCCATATATTTTGGATTAATCGAAACCTTGTCAGCTATTGATTTTGTAAAAGTTGTGAACAGGATATCTTCAGTCCTATCAACAAGCTCTTCGTTTGCCTCTTTATTAACTGCAAGATTATTTTTGAAAGCATCTTGAACCTCTGTTGAACTTCTGAAATTTTGCAACACCTCTTTTATTTTTGTATCAAAATTCCCGACAATATCATCACTCATTCCGAATATTCCGTTGAACTGCAAAGTCCTTTTATTGATGAGTTCCAAGATGCGAACATCGGCAAAATTCTCTTTACTCAACATATTTATTACCAAAACATCGGAGTCTTGTCCCTGACGATGACACCTGCAAATTCTCTGTTCAATCTTGACCGAATCATACGGTAAGTCGTAATTCACAACAACAGGACAAAACTCTAAGTCTATGCCCTTTGATGCTTCGTCATTTGCTATCAGGATTTGAATTTCATCATCAAATCGGAATTGCTCTATTGAATCGTTATCCTTATATTTTATGGTTCTATAACCCTGACCTAAAAATATCTTGTATAAATAATCAAATGTCAGACTGTGTTCGACATAAATTATTGCCTTTTGTTTTACTTTCATTGATTTTAAGTGATTGAAAGTCGTTTTTAATATTTTCAAAAGTTCTGCGGTCTTTGAATTTATATGAATATCATCTGTAAGTTTTTGTATCTCTTCCAATACGGCTTTTTCGTGTCCGTAAGTCCTTTTTATAGCACCGTCAAGAATGTTTGAAAATGCTCTTGGCGAAGATGAAAGCGATTTGAAAAATAATAAATTCAAATTATAACTGTCCATTTCAGGATATGCCGCTTTGTCATCAGACAAAATATAAGCAGAAACTAATTTATAAATAAGTTTTTCTTCCTTTGATAACTCATAATCAACCGTAATCGGTATTCTGCGTGTGAAATTCACATAATCCGTTGTTTGAACTTTTAAAGTCCTGAAACAAAACTGTGAAACCCACTCTGTAAGTTCTTTGTATCTTTCAGGTTGTCTGAAATATCGTTTATAAAACCAATCAGCATCAGGCAAGACACTTTCGTCAATAAAATGAATAAGCCAATAAATATCCATAATGCTCATCGTAATAGGTGTCGGAGTCAGGAGTAATTTGTAAGCATCACCGACTGCATCTTTTAGAGTCTGCACCATTTTATTTTCCGGCTTTGATAAAACATCTGCTTCGTCAAAAATTACAAGATCCCATTCCCTCTCTTTAACTGCAAGTGCGTGTCTTGTTGCGATATCGTATGTTGTAATTACAAGCCCGACTTCATCAGGCAGAGTTTTTGAATTATTCCAAAACACGAACGGAACAGTCGGGAAGTCTTTTTCTAATTTTCTTCTCCATTGAGGAACGAGGTTCGGAGGTAAAATCACAAGAATATTAGGTTTTCCCTCATACCATTTTTGACAAGCAACCAAAAGTGCCTCGTAGGTCTTACCTAAAGATGCTTCGTCACATAAAATACACCCCTGCAAATAATCGGAACGCAGAGCAAATCGTGCCGCCATAATTTGATACGGATAAATTTTAGCATTAGAAGAGGCATAAACCGGCAGGAAGTTTTTATCGTCAGCAAGACTTTCAAGACGATTAGCCTCAACAATTGCAGAATATTTTGATTGAAACTTTGTTTTTACTTCCACCATTCTGTGCATATTTTAGCATAAAATAAGTTTTATAAGGTTTTATACCTGAATTACATTTGACCTGTTTTAAAATCGTTTTTGAACGGCTTTTGAACAACATTTAAAACCAATCTTCCAACATCATATTTTGAAAATCTAAATCGATCTCTTTATCAATATCAAAAACCTGAAATGCTATTTTCAAAAATTCTTCTTTGCTATAACT
>CAYLHN010000112.1:0-5926 GCA_964383455.1 uncultured Muribaculaceae bacterium
AATTAAAAATCCCATTTCATTATCTATCGCAAAAAAATTAATTATTCCGCTTAAATATAATTAAAACAAAAGGCGCTTTTTGCTTTCTGCAAATCGCGCCTTTTGTTATGTTAAGTATTTGCCAGTTTTTATTTTTTCATTTATAATTTGTTTGATATTAAGGAGTGTGTAATGGAATTAGAAATTATAAGACAAGCGGATACACAAGTTGCCGAGTTAATTGAAAAAGAATTAAAGCGTCAACAAGAAACTATTGAATTGATTGCAAGTGAAAATTTTACATCAAAAGCGGTCATGGCAGCATGCGGAACTGTTTTAACCAATAAATATGCTGAGGGCAAACCTCATAAAAGATTTTATAATGGTTGTGAAAATATTGATATCATTGAAGAATTAGCACAAAAAAGAGCATGTGAACTTTTCGGTGCAGACCATGCAAATGTTCAGCCTCATAGCGGTGCTCAAGCTAATATGGCAGTATTTTTGTATGCATTAAAACACGGTGATACTGTTTTGGGCATGGATTTGTCAAACGGCGGTCATCTTTCTCACGGTTCTCCTGTTAATTTTTCAGGTTTGTATTTTAACATTGTAAGTTATGGAGTTAATGATGAAGGCGTTATTGATTACGATAATGTTGAAAAACTTGCAAAAGAACATAAACCAAAATTGATTATTGCAGGCGCAAGTAATTATTCAAAAATTATTGATTTTAAACGTTTTAAAGAAATTGCAGATGAAGTTGGTGCATATTTATTAGTAGATATTGCGCATATTGCAGGGCTTATTGCAGGCGGAGTTCATCCGTCACCTGTTCCTTATGCGGATTTTGTAACAACTACAACACACAAAACCCTAAGAGGCCCAAGAGGCGGAATTATTATGTGCAAAGAGGAGCATGCTCTTGGTATTGATAAAGCAGTATTTCCGGGAATTCAAGGCGGGCCTTTGGAACATATTATTGCGGGCAAAGCAATCGCTTTATTGGAAGCTTCAAAACCTGAATTTAAGGCTTATGCTGAGCAAATCGTAAAAAATGCAAAAGCTTTGGCAGGCAGTTTAATGGATGAAGGAATGGATATTGTCGGCGGTATGACTGAAAATCATTTAATGACTCTTGATTTAAGACGACAGGGCAAAACAGGTAAAGATATGGCGAATGTTCTTGAACTTGTTGGAATTACCGCTAATAAAAATACTGTTCCAAATGATCCTCAAAGTCCTTTTGTTACCAGCGGAATTCGTTTAGGAACACCTGCTGTTACAACAAGAGGTTTTAAAGAAGAAGATTTAAATGAAGTTGCTAAAATTATTTCCGGCGCAATTTATGCAAGTGATAATGAGACGGCTTTAAAAAATCTTCGTGAACGTTCATTAAAATTATGTCAAAAATATCCGTTATATAATTAATAAATAGGAGATAAAATTATTCTTACGCTGGGTCAGGTACAAGTTCATATCATAGGTGCTTTAATTTCACTTATTCTTGGTGTTTTTATTGTTCCTTTAGTAATAGCATATTCTAAAAAAGAAGGCTTAGTTGATTTGCCAAATGAAAGAAAAATTCATAAAAAACCTGTTTCAAGGTTAGGTGGTATTGCAATTTGGTCAAGTACAATGCTGACTTTTTTGTTATTGGTATTTTTAAGTTACTATCCTTACGGAAGTTTATTGTCAGGGATTTTGCTCGGCGGTTCTTTAATGTTTTTATTGGGACTTGTTGATGATGTTTATAATTTGAACGCAAAATTTAAGTTATTTATACAAATAGCAATTGTAACTATAGTATATCTTTTGGGTGTAAAAATAGATACGATAATAAATCCGTTTGGCGGTGTTTTTGAATTAGGCTGGTTATCTTATCCTATAACATTGCTTTGGATAGTTGGAATTTGCAATGCTGTAAACTTTATTGACGGGGTTGACGGACTTGCAGGTTCTGTTATTACGGTAAATTCAATTACTCTTGCAATAGTTGCCGTTTCAATGACTCCGTCTAATTCAATAAGTGCTTTGATTGCATTTATTTTAGCAGGTTCTATGTTAGCATTTTTGGCATATAATTTTAACCCTGCAAAAATATTTATGGGAGATTCAGGAGCTTTATTTGCAGGATTTTTATTGGCATCTTTATCAATAACAGGCGTTATGAAAACAGCAACATTGGCAATTTTTCTACCGTTTGTGGTTCTTGCGGTACCTATTATTGATATAACTTTTTCAAGCTTAAGAAGAATTTTGAAAGGGACATCACCTTTTGTTGCTGATTCGGAACATATACATCATAAATTGTTGAAAGCAGGTTTTTCGCAAAATAATACAGTTGCAATATTAACACTTGTTGCGATTGTTGGCGGGGCTATTGCAACAGCATTAGTAGGCTCAATTGGACATTATATACTTTACATGATAGTTCTTTTACTTATAATGTTCAGCTTGAGTTTGATTAGTATAACAAGAAAAAATCACAAATAAATTTAAAATTGTTCTTTAAGTAAATTTTTTACAAAATCTTTTAATAAATAAGCTTCTGTTGTTCCTACACATATTTCAAAATCAGGTACAGCCTCTTGAAGTTCTTTTTGCATATGCGAAAGAAGTCCGGGTATATATATTTTTTTATTTTTAACTTTATTGTATAAACCTGATTTTTCAACTGCTTTTGCTACAATTTGAGCAGTAAATTTTTCTGCTGACCAAGCTGTTAATACGCTCATACCTTCCGAAGGGGTTACAATAAGATATGTTCCTACATTCAAAGATTCTAATTCGTTTGCAACTGCAAAATATGTCAGTGCAAAATTTGTTGTTAAAAATATTATTGAATTTTCGTCAGGATTATTAAATTCATAAACTTTCGGTTCTATTTGAAGCGGTTTTTGCGGATCTGTGAAAATATTTTGTCTTAAGGTTAAAAGCGAAGCTAATAATTCTTCGCTAAAATCTTCAAAAACAAGCATATTAGCGTATTTGCATAAATAATAAGATGCTTTTGCACACAAATTATATAAATCTTCCTGATGCTTAAAATAAACATAAGTTGGACGTGCAAATTTTTCATCTTTGGTTTCAATTGCAGTTCTTCTTGTTAATGTTAAAGTTTCAACATTTTTTGCAAAACTTTCTTCGTTTATTTCTTTTAGTGTCTCAGGAATTTCTGTTATCGCTGATATACCCGAGTTTTCAATTTTGTCAAGTAAATCCTGTGTTATTTTTGAACCTTTTAATAAAATAACATCAATTTTAAAAGATTCATTAATTCTTGATATTTCAAAATTTAAAATATTATTTAATTTATTTTTGTAATCTTCATCCGTATTAATAACAACGCATAATGCCGTTTTATTAATGAATGTTTTGTCATGGCGGAATAAAACTTCTTCTCCGCCGACAGTTGTTTTATGTTTATTACCCAACAGAACTTCATTTTGGGCTTTTTTCATTGTGTGCGAAATTATACCTTTTAAATCTTCAGGTGCGTGGGGGCATAATTCAATATCAGTCTGTCCTTTTGCAAGTTTTAAGGCAAATGCCATACAAGTTGGAAATCCGCATTTTTTGCAATTTGAATTTTCTGCTTTTTTCGATGCAGGAAGATATTTAAAAACTTGTAATCCTGATAATTCCGCCATTATACAAGTCCTTTCATTGTTTTAATAGTTTGCGGATGTTTTACAACTATGACATTTGCGCCTGCTGCGGTTATTGCAGATGCAGATGTAATTTCAAACATCTTTGCTCTTTCGTTCAAATTACCCCAGCTTTGTGAAAATTCATCAGATTTAGTTTCTTTTGTTTTAAAAGTTTCTTCTCCTACAAATGCAATAATAGGCATGTTAAGCATCTTGTCGCCGTCAAAGCCTGCAAGTTTTATACGTTCCATTATACTGTAACCGTATTCAAGACCGTATCCCAGTCCGCCCATATCGGTATCAATAAGAATTCTATCTGCAGAAAGTCCCATTTCGGTTGTCAAAATGTTCATTTCCTTTGCAAGATTTATGTCTATAGGAGTTCTAATAGATAATATATGGTTTCCTTTTGTTACAGATGGCACAATGCTTTTATAAGTTTTTTCTTCCGCAAAAGCAATTATAGATTCTCTATCTAAAGCACTAATTAATTCCGGAATAAGTTTAGAATCAATATCAGCATTGTTTATTCCGATAATCATTAAAGGCTTTGTTATTAACGGAAGTAAGTTTTTAAGCAAGTCTTTTGCCAAGTTTATATTTTGTTCGTTTTCTCCGATATTGAATTTCAATCCAATTATGTCACAAGGTAAATCTTGAGCTTTTTTTAAAATTTCAGCAGGATTTTTTAATTCATTTTGAAATTCTTTTTTTACCGACTCAGGCATTTCGTCAGTATTAAAAATGTCTAATTCTAAAGCATAGACAGGTTTTGATTTATTATTATTCTCTGTTAAAAAATGAAACGAACTATCCGAACCAATTGTTAAATTATCAAAAGAAATAGTTCTTACAGGTTGCTTTATTTCAAACTTAGACGTCTGCTCTTGCATTTTTAACTTGTTCCATTAATTCTACAAATTCTTTTTCGTCAAGTGTTTCCATTTCAAGAAGTTTGTGTGAAATTGTATCAAGCATGTCTCTGTTGTCGATTAACAAAGTTTTTGCTAATTCATATTGTTCGCTGACAATTCTTTGAACTTCGTTATCAATTTCAGCTGCAACTTCTTCGGAATAATCTCTTTGATGTCCAAAATCACGTCCCATAAATACATGGTCTTGACTTTTTCCGTATGCAAGATTTCCGAGTTTTTCACTCATACCGTATTTCGTAACCATTGCTCTTGCCATTTGTGTTACTTTTTCCAAATCGTTTGAGGCGCCGGTTGTAATAAATTCTTTTCCGTAAATTATTTCTTCAGCAACTCTTCCGCCTAAAGTCATTGCAATTTTGTCTAAAAGCTGAACTTTTTTTAGTGTTAAATGATCTTTTTCAGGTAAAACCATAGTTACACCCAAAGCCATGCCGCGAGGTATGATAGAAACTTTATGCAGCGGGTCACAGTTTTTTAGTAATTTAGCTAATAACGCGTGACCAACTTCGTGGTAGGCTGTATTTTCTTTTTCTTCATCAGAAATGATTTTACTTTTCTTTTCAGGGCCTGCCATAACTTTATCAATGGCTTCTTCCATATCAGCCATATAAATTCTTGTTTTGTTGTGTCTTGCTGCAAGCAAAGCTGCTTCGTTTAATAAATTTTGCAAATCTGCACCTGTAAAACCCGGAGTTCTTTTAGCCAAAACTTTTAAATCGACTTCATCTGCAAGTGGTTTATTTTTTGCATGAACTTGCAAAATTTGTTCTCTGCCTAAAATGTCAGGTCTGTTTATAACAATTTGTCTGTCAAATCTTCCCGGTCTCAGTAATGCGTTGTCAAGAATATCAGGTCTGTTTGTAGCTGCAATAACTATGATATTTGTTGTTTCATCAAAACCGTCCATTTCAACAAGTAATTGGTTTAAAGTTTGTTCTCTTTCATCGTGGCCGCCGCCAAGACCTGCACCACGTTGACGGCCTACAGCATCAATTTCATCAATAAATATAATACAAGGCTGGTGTTTTTTTGCCTGATCGAATAAATCTCTAACACGGCTTGCACCTACGCCGACAAACATTTCAACAAAGTCTGAACCTGAAATAGAGAAAAACGGAACTCCTGCTTCACCTGCAACAGCTTTTGCCATTAAGGTTTTACCTGTTCCGGGAGGGCCTACAAGAAGAACGCCTTTTGGAATTTTTGCTCCTAATTTAATATATTTTTCACCATTTTTAAGAAAATCAACGATTTCTTCAAGCTCTTTTTTTTCTTCGTCAATACCTGCTACATCTTTGAAAAGAACTTTAACTTTGCTGTCTAAAAGCATTTTTGCTCTGCTTTTACCAAACGACATGG
>CAYLHN010000113.1:0-5870 GCA_964383455.1 uncultured Muribaculaceae bacterium
TTTGAAGTTTTTAGTAAACCTTTTTTGTTTTTCTTCGTGAGTAAAATTTCTTCACGAGATAAAACCATATCACAATTATACATAAAAGATTTTAAATTACAATCATCTTTTTTTATCAATGATACTCTGTATTCTGCCCATTGTGCAGTATGATCAATAGCCGGAGCTGTTTTTTCAATTTCTTTTATAGAAATAATTTTGCATCCTTCAGGCAAAAATTTATTTAATTCTGTGTAAAATTCTTCAGTTGATATTTTATTTAAAAGCTCAATATCAACAAGTTCGCAGTCGCTTTCAATAAATAAAGGTAATGCTATACCCATAGATACTTTTGGCGTTGGGTTGAAACCTTGTGTAAATGCAACTTTTAAATTTGTTCTTTGAAGTGATTTTAAAAATGTATTTTGCCAGTCTAAATGAGAAAAATATCTTAAAATTCCTAATTTTGTAACTTTTAAGCGATATCTGAAAGTATCAATATGCGGTGCGGTTTTTGGATTATTTTGTACATGTTCGGATTTTTTGTAATCAAGAGCAACGTAAGGTTTATCAAGTATTTTATGAACTTTTAAATTTTTGCAAACTCCGCAATTTACGCAATTATGTTCGCAAGTCGGTTGTAAATTAAATTCGGATTTTTGTTCAAAGGCTTTATTGTATTCGTCAATGAGCCATTGTCTATCTATGCCGACATTTATAAAATTCCATGGAAGTTCTTCATTTGTTGAAAATTCTTTCATTGCAAGCGTTTTAAGATTTAATCCGCATTCTGTTGCTGTTTCTTCCCATATTTTTTTGTCGAAATATTCACCCCATGCATCTAAGTAGCAGCCTTTTTGGTATAATTTTTCAATATAATCGCATAAATTATTGTTACCGCGGGTTAAAACTGCCTCAATTTGAGATACAAAACGCTCGTGATAATTTAATTTTAACCCTTTTATGTGCTTTGTTTTTTCTTTTAAATAATTAATATGGTGCATTACTTCGTCCAAATCCATTTGTGGGCAAAATTGGAACGGAGTAAAAGGTTTCGGAACAAAAATGGAAAGGGTGCAGGTAACATCAAGTCCGTGTTTAAGACCCTTTTCCTGTTTTAAACCTCGGCAGCGATAACGGATTTTTTCCATTAATGCAGCCATTTCGTCCATATCTTCAAGAGTTTCTGTCGGAAGTCCGACTATAAAATAAAATTTTATTCTGCTCCAGCCGTTTTCATATAATTGTAAAATTGCGCTCAGGATTTGTTCTTCTGAGATATTCTTTTTTATAACATTTCTGAGTCTTTGACTTCCCGCTTCGGGAGCAAGTGTCATTGTAGATTTTCTGACCGACTGTGTGAGTTCTGCGAGTTCTAAATTAAAACCGTCAATACGCTGACTTGGAAGTGAGACTCCTACTTTTTTCTTATCAAAATCGCAGCTCAACTCTTTTATAACTTCTTTGATATTTGCATAATCATTCGAAGAAAGTGATAAAAGCGAATATTCGTCATAACCTGTGTTTTTTACAAGTTCTTTTGTTATTTTTATAATATCTTCCGCGTTTCGCTCTCTAATTGGTAAAGTAACGTGTCCCGGCTGGCAAAAACGGCACATTCTTCCGCAGCCGCGTCTGATTTCAACAATGGCTCTGTCATGAATTGATGATGAAAACGCAACAGGATGTTTTGTCAGGGCAGTTTCATAAGTTAGCGGTTCAACTCTTTTTTCGACTTCTCCTCCAACGCTTGCTGACCAAAACCCTTTCAATTCACATAATTTTTTGATTCGTTCCTGCCTTGGTAAATCTTTTGTTTTTTCAAAAACTTCGCATAAATCAATTACTGCCTGTTCGCCATCACCGATTACAAAAATGTCTATAAATTCTGACATTGGTAGTGGATTAAAACAGCAAGGCCCGCCCGCAATTACTATAGGTTCATCATCTTTTCTGTCTTTGTTTCTGATAGAAATTTTTGACATATCTAACATTTTTAAAATTGTTGGATAAGACAATTCATATTGAATAGAAAAGCCTACAACATCAAATTCATTTAGCGGTCTTTTTGATTCTACACCATACAAAACTTCCGGTTTAAAATCAGGTTCGGGGGCGTATGCTCTATCTGCCATATAACGCTCTTGCTTATTTACCTGATTATATAAAATTCTTGCGCCTAAATTGCTTATTCCGATTTCGTATTTATCAGGAAAGCATATAGCAAAGCGAACAGATGCCTTATCAAAATCTTTGTTGAAAGAAAATACTTCTCCGCCGACATATTGATAAGGTTTTGAACAGTGGTTTAATTTTTCGTGGTATTGTTCAAAAAAATCCAATTTTATGCTAATCCTTCAGGAAAATATTTATCAATTTCTATAATTGTGCCGTTGAGTTTGTTTTCATTAAATTTTTCCATAAACTTAAATAGTTCGTCATTACGAACATCATAGTTATACATCCAAACTTCGCCATCAACTTCTCTCATTACACGAACTATATAATGACATCCTTCGGCGTATTTTTTTAAAAGTGATGCATTAAATTTTTTATTATTTTTGTCTTTGTTGATTTTTACATAATGAAAACCTTCAAAGAATTTTATCTGTTCAAGTTCTTCGTGAGTAAAATTTTTGTTTACCTTAGAAAACAAATCTATAACTTTATCATCTTTATCTGCCATATATATCCCTCTTGTTTTATGATACAAAAAAT
This sequence comes from uncultured Muribaculaceae bacterium, assembly GCA_964383455.1. Taxonomy (GTDB): domain Bacteria; phylum Cyanobacteriota; class Vampirovibrionia; order Gastranaerophilales; family Gastranaerophilaceae; genus UBA6984. The sequence continues at coordinate 2,698 of CAYLHN010000113.1, forward strand.
ACTGTGATATGCAAATATGTAAAGATAAGTTTAATAGTTTAACCTTTTTTGATTTTTAATAAATCTGCTAACTGATATCTTTAAAATTACATAAATCAGAAACGGTAATATTTAAAGCTGTAGCAATTTTTAAGACTGTTTCCAACGAAGGTTTTGAAAAAGCTACTTCAATTTTTCCGATATGGTTTAAGGAAATACTTGTTTTATCTGCTAATTCTTGCTGTGTTAAACCAAGTATTTCTCGCTTTTTCTTTATATTTAAACCAAGTTGCTTGTAAAAATTATTGTTTATCATTATGTACAGGATAAACGTAAATATTTGTAAGTTATACGGTCTGGTAAAACGTAAAAAGTGTATAATAATAACGTTAAAAGTTTGAATAGTTAAAATAATTAATATGTTTGAAGATATCAAATTAAACTATAGGTTTTTTGTTCAGTATATTTGGCAAGCTCACAGTATTGTTAGTGAAATATTGCCATAGTTAAGTAAATTCGTAAATGATTATAGTAATTTAAAAAAATACAAATTTATGTAAATATGGCTTGAATTTGCAGAGATAATTTATGTTTATGATATAATTCTTATGATAGCAAAAAAAGGGAAATTTAAATGGATATTTTAAGTAATTTAGTAGGTAATAATGCAATTGTTGCGTCTGCTGTTATTTTAATTCTTGCGTATATTTTTATTGCAGCTGAAAAAATACCAAAAGTTACTATTGCTTTAATCGGTGCAGCTTTAACGATGTTCTTAGGACTTGTCAGCGTAAATAAATTTTTACCCGATGGTTCTTTAGATTCGCATTATTTTATTAATTTTGTGGATTTTAATGTTGTTATATTGCTGGTTTCAATGATGATTGTTGTAAATATATCTTCTAAAACAGGTATATTCAATTGGGTTGCAAACGAATTATTGAAGTTAACAAAAGGGCATCCTGTGTTAATACTTATTGTTTTGGCGTTATTTACTGCAGTCGTTTCAGCATTTCTTGACAATGTTACAACTGTTATTCTTATTTTACCTGTTACTTTTTATATTGCACAAAAATTGGATATACATCCTGAACCATATCTTATAACGGAAATTTTGGCATCAAATATCGGCGGTACAGCTACATTAATAGGCGATCCTCCAAATATTATCATAGGAAGCGCTGCAGGTTTTTCATTTTTAACTTTTCTGAAGGAATTAACAGGTATTGTTATTTTAATACTTGCTATTGTTACTTTTGTGATGTTTTTACTTTTTAGAAAACATCTTAAGACAACTCCTGAAAAAATGGCTGAAATATCAAAATTGGATAATTCAAACACTATTTCAAATTATCCGAGAATGTATTTGAGTCTTGCGGTTTTATCAGTTGTAATTATTGGTTTTATAACCCATGATATGACAAAAATACCTGCAAGTTTATGTGCATTAACAGGAGCTTGTGTATTACTGCTGTTTGATAATCCAAAACATATTCTTAAAGAAGTTGAATGGAATACAATATTTTTCTTTATGGGGTTATTTATAATTATCGGCGGTTTAGAAGCATCAGGAGGTATTGCATTGATGGCAAAATGGCTTTTAAATGTTACACATGGTTCTGAAACCGCTACAGCGATGGTTATTTTATGGGGTTCCGGAATTTTATCGGGTATTATTGATAATATTCCTTATACTGTTACTATGGCTCCTATGATTGCAAATATTCAATCTGTAATGGGTGCAGAATACGCTCATCCATTGTGGTGGTGCTTATCTTTAGGTGCTTGTTTCGGCGGTAATTTAACAATAATAGGTGCTGCTGCAAATGTTATTGTATCTGAATCAGCCTCCGCTTACGGTTATCCGATTTCATTTATGAAGTATTTAATGTATGGTGCAGCGACAGTGCTTATTTCATTGACTGCCTCATCTGTATATATTTATTTTAGATTTTTAATTCATTAAGGGTATGTAAAATGATTACAACAGAAAATGTTACTGTAAAATTTGGTTCTGAACCGCTATTTGAAAATGTTAATATAAAATTTTCATCCGGTAACTGTTACGGTTTAATTGGTGCAAATGGTGCAGGTAAATCAACCTTTTTGAAGGTTTTATCCGGTGAATTAGAGCCTACATCAGGCGAAGTCCACATCAAAAAAGGTCAGCGTATTGCAGTATTAAAACAAAACCACTTTGAATTTGATGAATATACTGTTTTAGATACGGTAATTATGGGGCATAAACATCTTTATGATGTCATGAAAGAGCGCGAAGCCTTATATGCAAAAGAAGATTTTAACGACGAGGACGGGCTTAGAGTCGCAGATTTGGAAACTGAATTTGCAGAACTTGACGGTTGGCAGGCTGAGGCAAATGCGGCATCTTTATTATCTGATTTGGGTATTTCTGACGAATTACATTACAATTTAATGAAAGATTTATCAGGCAGCGAAAAAGTTCGTGTATTACTCGCTCAGGCCTTATTTGGAACTCCTGATATTTTGTTGATGGACGAACCTACAAACCACTTGGATTTAAAAACTATTACATGGTTAGAAGATTTTTTAATTGATTTTCCAAACCTTGTAATCGTTGTTTCGCACGACAGAAAATTTTTGGATAGAGTTTGTACACATATTGCAGATATTGATTTTAGAAATATTACGTTATACACAGGTAATTACGCTTTTTGGACTCAGGCAAGCGCTTTGATTATGAAACAAAAAGAAGAGCGTAACAAAAAAATCGAAGAAAAAGCGGAAGAATTTAGAAAATTTATTGCAAGATTTAGTGCTAATGCATCAAAAGCAAAACAGGCAACTACTCGTAAAAACATGTAATAAAAGCTTACGTTAGTAGAAATTAAGCCATCGACAAGAAAATATCCGAGTATTAATTTTAAATACTCAAAAGTTCCGGGAAAAGATGTTTTACATATTCAAGGAATAAACAAGACTGTTAACGATGAATTGTTGATTAAAAACTTTTCGTTAGATGTTGTTCAAGGAGAAAAAATTGCGTTTATCGCAAAAAATCCTTTGATTATAACAACTTTATTCCAAATGCTTAACGGCGAAGTTGAACCTGACAGCGTCGAAATCAAATGGGGTGTTACGGCACCACGTTCATATTTTCCAAAAGAAAACGGAAATTACTTTGATGTGGATTTAGAACTAATACTCTTGCTAGG
>CAYLHN010000114.1:0-5822 GCA_964383455.1 uncultured Muribaculaceae bacterium
TTCGTACTTTGTCAACCCTTGTAATTTATTTATTTTACAATTATTTATATTCTTACTGCCTTAGTGCCTTAGTATCTTAATGCCTCAGATGTTCGCTGTTCGCACCCTTACTGCCTAAATGATACCTTATCATTTAGTTTATAATCTAAAATAGGCCTATTTTGCATTTAATTTTTCGTGAATATAAGCAATTGTTTCAGGGAAATGCTGCTGCAAATAATGTGAACGCATAGCCAAATCCTCGTGTGATTTAGCGGTTGTCAAAAGAGCGTTGCTTTCTGCAATAACTTCTTTTTTAGCATTTGAGCTGTTGCCGTCACTGCGCTTTTCATTTGAAATAAAGTACGAAACAATACTTCTTTCTGAATCAGGATGGTTTTTGTTAAATGCTTTTAGTTCTTTTTCGTATATTTTATTGAACTTTTTGTCCATATTAAAAGCATCTTTAACCTGAGGCCCGCTTAAAAAGTCCATTTCGTATTCTTTTAAATCTTTTGCGTGTCCTAACTCGTGCAGGAATATAAACAAATTATCGCCTGTTTCTATTGAACGTCCTTCATGCGATAGACGATTTTTTGACATAAGTTCATTTGAAATACCTTCAATAGTGTCAACTTTTTCGCTTATCTTTAATAATTCATCACCGGGAACCTTTTTCAGTAAGCTTATAACATTATCTTCTTCGCCCTGAATAATTTCACCGCGCTTAAATGTTGCCGTACGTTTTGGATTATTTAAATCTTTTACGGTAACTTTATTTTTATTTGATGTTATTTCATATTTTTCATTATTTTTTGAAGAAATAAATTTGTTAGGTGAAACAACTTCGAAAGTTAAACTGTTATTCAATAAAACTTTGCCATTCTTATCCGTAATCTTGTAGTCAACAATTCTGTTACCTTTAGGGTCATCTTCATAAAGATATTCCGTTTTAGTTCCCAAACTTGAGACCATATTTTTCTTTATTGTTGTTATGCCTGTTTTTTTGTCAACTTTACCGGAAGATACCTGCTGTACTTTTCCACTTGGATATGTAACTTTCACGTCAACAACACCTTTTACTTCAGAAGGTTGTGTGTATTCGGTTCTTTTTACAAGTCCCTTTTTGTCTTTGAAAATTTTAATTTCGTGGGTTGGACGATAAGTGCCGTCAAGTTTTTCCAAACGAGTTTTTGACACAATATTTGTTCTGAAATCATTTGTTTTTTTAACGATAAACATTCTGTTATCGTCAGTTATATAACCTTTTTTATTTTCTATCGCATATCTGTTTAAATTACTGTCAAGCATTTCCTTGTAAGAATCTCGATAATAATTTTCTGCTTCTAGCGTATATTCACCTTTTGATAGCGGATTAGGCGCAAATCTAACCCCTATTAACTCATCTTTTGGAAATACTTTTGACATTTCTTCAGCTTTTGAAGAAAGTTTATTTAAATCCAAATCTTTTTCTTTTGCAGCTGCGATAATATCGTCACCATTCAAAACTGAGCCTGTAAGCTGTTTCATTCTTTGATATTCTTCAACATTAGACTCTTTACATAAAGTAGATACATTGGGTTCTGAAAATTTCAAGTAACCTTTTTTATCTTTGGCTGTTATAACTTCTGTCAACAATTTAACTTCTTCAACAGGTTTTTTAAGTATATTATATAAACCTGATGAAGTTACATTGTCTTGAGGTGCTAATTTTAAGGCATACTTTGCTTTTTGAGGTGATTCTTCCAAAGATGCTCTGATTTTATTGGAAATAACTTCATATTTAAACTTTTTCATACCATTTGAAAAATTAATTCCGTCAAGTGTTTTCATAACGGTATCAATATCAACATTTTTCTCAAAAGTATCTTCTTTCAAGCCTGTTTCCTGAACTTTTTCAGCTTGTTTCCTTACTGTTGATTTTACGGTATTTACGCTATTTAAATTATTTATTTCCATATGTCAAGTTTACCTTATTTTGTTTATTTTTGCAAGTGTTCAGCCAGTTTAGCTATTGTTTTAGGGAAATATTGCTGTAAGTATTGTGAACGAGCAGCAATATCGAGTTCTCCGTTGTAAGAATTTAACAGAGCATTGGATTCTGCAACTGTTTCTTCAAGACCGCCTCTTTTGCCTGAATAATGTTCTTCTACATCAATAAAGTAGTTAATATGATTTCTTTGTGCATCTGGGAACGCTTTATTAAACAATGCTCTTTCTTTATCATACACTTCTTGTACATCAGATTTGCCTGTTATGTCGTGGTAACGATTATTGAAATCTTTTGCGTGACCCAATTCGTGCAAAACTGAGTATAAATCATCAACGATATCAATTTCTTTTTTGTCAGGCCAGTAACAGCAATCCTCCATTTTTTTCATGCCTTTAAGAATTTTTGTTGTATCTTTTAATGCAATCAATTCTTCACCGGGGAATTTTTTCAACAGATTAACCATAGATTTTCTATCTCCGCGAATCATCTGACCTAAATCCAATGAGTTTTCCTGTTTTGTTTTTCTGTCTTTGACAGTCATTGTTTTTTCGTCATCACTTAGAGTAACTTCATACGATTTATCGTTTTTACTTGTAATGAATTTTTTATCGTTTATAACTTCAAGCGATTGAGAATATTTCAACAATTGCTTTCCGTTTTCGTCCGTAATTTTGTAATCAATAATTCTGTTGCCTTGAGGGTCATTTTCGTACAGATATTCTGTTCTTGTACCGTCAAGTGATTTCATATCTTTTTTTACCGAAACAATACCTGTTTTCTTATCTATACTTCCTGATGATACATTTTCAACTTTTCCGTCAGGATATGTATTTTTAATGTTATATACACCTTTAACTTCAGACAATGTCATATATTCTGTTTTTTGAACTTTACCTGAATTATCTTTTTGTATTCTAATTTGATTTTCTACAATTGGATAACCTTCATCATCAATATAATAGCGAACTTTTGAAACTGTATTGTTTCTTAAATCGTTTGTTTTAACTATTGAATATTCTTTATCATTTTTTCCGAAATAATTTGATTTTTCTGAAATGGCAAGACGATTTAATTTTTTATCCATCAATTCAGATTTTTCAGCACCTGCCATTGTAGAGCCTGTTAAAACATATGCATTTTCAGGGTCATAAATATCTTTTTTGAACGAAATTGTATCTACAGAAAGTCTTCCGCATGCTTTTTCCATGTCAATAACTTTTGTACTTAATTTCTTTAAATCAAGCTCTTTATTTTGACTTATTTCAACAATTTGTGAAGCACGCAAAGATGTATCTGTAAGCGGCTTTACACGCTCTAAATTTTCAGGTTTCATAGTTGAAAATTTAACTAACTGTTGAGAAGAATATTTTAAATTACCTTTTGCATTTGTCTTTTTAGAAAATTCATTTACTATTTTTAAACTTTCAGTTTCCGCAGAAGCCAATTTTACAAGGTCTTTGCCTTTCATGTTTGGTAATGCGGATAATTCTTTTATTGGTTCAAATTTTTCAGGTGCTTTGTTTACATAACTTGCAACAGTAACAATATGCTGATTGCTATAAACGGGCTTTCCTTTATCATCTTTAACTGCTTTTAAGTAGTCTCCGACTCCTAATTTATCTTCATATGACTTAGTAAAAGTATCCTGTTTGTTAGGATAAGTTGCAGGGCCTTGAGGTCTGTGAGGTTTTTTAGGTTTTTTGTAAACAACATTTGCAACACTGCCAAAAGATACCGATTGAATATTCATTTTATTTCCTTATAGTTATAACCTATTCATACAAAACTGCTAAATAATTTATTTGTTAGTTTTATATAATATTTGTAACATGAGTTAACATAAAGAAATATATTCTTTTAAAGTACCTTTAAATTATATAAAAAATTAAAATTTATGCACAAAGATGTACATATTTTGCACTATTAACACCGTCAATTTTATTTATATAATCAAGCGTTTTATTATCAACTTCTGATGCTGTTGAAATAATCATTACAGACAGATTATTTTCTTTGCTTGGTGAAACACTCATGTGGTTAATGTTTACATTTGCCTCGCCGATGACAGTTGAAACTTTTGCAATCATGCTTGGTTTATTTTCATGAGGAACAAGTAACATATGTTCTTCAGGTTCGATACTTGTGTTAAAATTATTAACTTTTACTATTCTCTTTACACCTTTTGCAATTAAAGCACCTGATACAACAGAAGATTCTTTATCTGTAACCAATTTGACAGTAATTGAACCAATATAATCTCCAGAAGTAGCTGATTTTATAGTACTTACTTCTATGCCTCTGTTTTTTGCAATTATAGGAGCGTTTACAAAATTCACAGATTGAACTGAAGCAGAAAATACACCTTTTAAAATAGCTGTTTCTAACGGTGAAACATCAAGACTTGCCAAATTACCTTTGAATGTAAGTTCAATTGATTTTAAATTACCTTCTGAAATTTGATCTGCAATTTCACCTACGTTTTGCGCAAGTGTCATGTAGTCTTTTACAGGTTCTAAAACTGCAGGCTTTAGACTTGGAATATTAACTGCACTTGTTGCGGAACCTCCTGACAAAACTTCTTTTATTTGTTTTGCCACATCTACCGCTACATTAATTTGAGCTTCTGATGTACTTGCGCCCAGGTGAGGAGTTAATAAAACATTTTTATCACATCCGTATAGAGGGCAAGATTGAATGTCAGGTTCATTACAATATACATCAATTGCAGCAGCTGCAACTTTACCGTTATCCAAAGCTTCTCTTAAATCTGCTTCGTTTATAATTCCGCCTCTTGCACAATTAATAAGACGAACGCCGTCTTTCATTTTTGCAATAGTGTTTTTATTTATTAAATCAACAGTTTCTTTTGTTTTTGGCACATGAACCGTAATAAAATCACAAATTCCCCAAAAATCATTTAAATCTGAAACATAATCTCCGCCGATAGCTTTAACTGTACTTTCAGAAGTGTATGGATCAAAAACTACAACCTTCATTCCAAGTGCAACTGCAACTTTTGCCACATGAGAACCGATTTTTCCAAGTCCGATTATACCTAAAGTTTTCCCGAATACTTCGACACCCGTAAATTTTGCTCTGTCCCATTTGCCCTCTTTTGTAGATTGACAAGCATTTGGAATGTTTCTAACCATTGCAAGCATCATTGCAATTGTATGCTCAGCAGCAGCGTTTGTATTTCCGTCAGGAGAATTAACAACGATAATACCTTTTTGTGTTGCAGCTTCAACATCAATATTATCAACACCAACACCTGCTCTGCCTATGATTTTCAAATTATCGGCAGCATCAATAATTCTTTTTGTAATTTTAGATGCGCTTCTTATAATTAAAGCATCATATTTGCCTATATTTTCAACATACTCATCTTCTGTCATTGTAGGCAAAACATCAACTTCTGCGACTTGTGAAACAATTTCACGAGCCAAATCATTACATTTATCAGTAACCAAAACTTTCATACACTTCTCCTATCCAATTAAAAGCCCGATAGTACAAATCGGGCCTGATTTATTTTTATCTAAAAGGTTTTGTTTGATTTAATTTCAATCTTAAATCTCTAAATCTTGCTATATCTTCCTGAGCTTTTGCAGATTCTTTGAATACGGCTTGAGCTGAAGGGTGAACCATTAAAACATAGTCCATGTGAATTTCTAAGAAATTATATCTTCTTGGTGCTTGTGTTGAATTTCTTGAATAAATTTCAGCATTTGTAACTGCCAAAAAGCGTCTTTCTTTATCGTTCAATAAATCTGTTAATTCACGATTGGTATTTGTATATTTTGAAACGTGTACAGTTCCTTTAATATCGTGGTCAGCAGTTAATATGCTT
>CAYLHN010000115.1:0-5792 GCA_964383455.1 uncultured Muribaculaceae bacterium
GTTTTACCCCCCCCCGAAATTAAATTTTTGTGCATATTATGCCTCCTTTTTACTTTTATCTACTCTTTCATTATTTAGTTTTTTTCGTACTTTGTCAATCCTTATTTATTATTTATTTTACATTTATTTATATTCTTAGTGCCTTAGTGCCTCAGATGTTCACTGTTCACTCCCTTACTGCCCTAGTACCTTAGCGCATTAACATAGCACTGTAGGCTGCGACGTTCAACAACACATAGAAACCACAACCACAAGCTTATTTTATTTTCTTCAACGATGAAATAAAGTTTGTTGTTTGCAAATCTCCATCAACTTTAGTTAAAAATACCTGAGCATTTTCTTCTCCCGTTTCGAGTTTTGGAAGCATTGAAAGCTCCGGAGCATAATAACTGACTTCTTCAGTTGTAAACCTAGCTTTTTTAGATAATGAATTTAGAGAAAAACCTCTTAAAAATCCCATTAAACCTTTGTTTTTGTTGCTGAATTTTGTATAAATTCTTAATGACGAATCAAAATTTTCAAGATTAATCCTGCCTACAATGAAAGCGCTTAACTGAGGAGAAGAAGATTTAATCATCATTTTTTGAATAATATTATCTTTAATTGACATATCCCCATGAATATTTTTAAATGAACCGTCAGGGACATTAACTAAATCGAAAAGTGTTGAAGGACTTATCATTGCAATAGGATTTCTGAATAAAGACGCCATATTAAGAATGTATTGAACAAATCCTAATTTTGTAATTGAACCGTTTTTTATTTCAAATTGAATTCTACCGTTTAATTTCATATTTTCATCAGTGTTAAATTCCAATAATGCACTTGCTTTGCCTGAAATTTCGCGGCTCAAGTTTAATATTGATGATGCGATTGTATCGGAATTAACGTCTTTGGCACCTAACCGCACACTATACTTTTGTTTTGCCATATCGCAATAAACTTTTAGTGTAGATATTCCATCCGCAAAATCAAATTTATTTGATTTTATTTCTAAAATTCCTTTTTCCGTAAGAGTTAAATTTGCGTGCAAATCCCCAAAATTAATTTGTTTATATTTACCCTTATCAACATTAAAATTACAACTTTTTATTGCAATTAAATCTGGTTGAAATACAATTTGAGCATCTTCTTCAGATGTTGATTTTTCAGAATTATCGGTTTTATTTTCCTGAATTTCAAAATATTTTAAAGGAACATCACTTTTTGCCGTTTGGATTTGATTTTGCTGCATTCTTTGTCTGAATTGCTGACGTTGTTCTTCTGTTAATTTAGGCCGTGGTGCGAAAGTTTGCATAACTTTTTCTACATCCAGTTCATCCAAATTTATATCAACATTTTTTACGATAATCGGAAATAACATTTTATTTTGAATATCGCAGTCAAATTTATAATTTGTTCGTCTAAATCGTCCTTCAGCATTTGCGTGCACAAGAGAATTTCCTGTAGAAGTAACTTTTCCGTGTTTTATAAGCAGACTTTGCCCTACAACTCTGACATCGGCTAATTCCACATTACTATCTATATATGGATGTTTTTTGTCATTGTTCACATATTTTAAATTACCGTTAAATGTTCCGTTTCTAAAAATTCTTTGATTTATAAGAACGTTAAAAAACTCACTTGGCAGAGGTTTTGGAATATCAAATTCCAATTCGTGAATATCTCCGTTTGCCATGTTAACATGACTTGAGACTGTAATCAGCGGTTTTGAACCCGGCCCGCCTTTTTCTGCAATCTTATCGGAAATGTAATAGTTTATATGTTCGATTTTTAAGTCATTTCCTAGCATATTTAGCTTTATACCGACCGCTCTATCATATTTTGCAGGACTTATTGCAGAATTTTCAATCAACAAATCCGAACCCTTAGGAACTTTTGCACCGCCTGCTACACGAACATTTCCGCTTATATCATAATCAATTTTAAATGCAAATTTTGATAAACCTTTTAGCGTTAATTTAAATCCTGCAATTTTTGATACATATTTTGCAAGTTCATTTTCCGCATCACCTGATAAAATAATTGTTGTATCAGCGGTTTTCATATAATTTTTTACATCGCCGTACATTTCAAGCTTATTTGCAACTCTTGAACCGTAATATCCTTTTATATCGCTTATTTTGATATCGTTAGAATTTAATTCGATATTTCCGTTTGTAATTGCGAAAGGAATATTTGCCAGCGAAATTAATTTAGACGTAATTTTATGTACATTGATTTTGCCGTCTAAACCTTTATTTTTTAAATTTATATTAAAGTCGAAATCTCCGTTTAAATCTTTAAAGCACGCAAGAACTTCTCTGCCGTTAGGTATAATCAAATTTGAATCTAAAGCGCTTTTTATATTTTTTATATTAAATTTATCAGAACTTATATTTATATCGTAATTATTCTTTTCATCAATAAACCCGTTAACTTGCACCATTGATTTATCAACAATAAATTTAAAATTATCAATATTAAGTTTTCTATCCTTAAAATAAATAGTATCAAAATCTTTAAACAATAATCTAAAACGTTCGTTATTAAATTCAATATCCGTCAAAACAGAAAAATGAACGAATTTTGGCTCTCTTTCTTTTGTAATTTCCAAATTTCGTGCAAACAATTTTACAAGCACATCTTTTTTCGGACGATACAGAACAATACATTTTTTCAGATATAACTCTGAATTTGCAAGATTAAGTTTTATATTTGAAGATTTTTTTTCTTTTTCATCTTCTTTTAATACTAAATTCTGCAATTGGTTAACATCGATATATATATCGTCTGCACCAAGTTTATTTATTATAATTTGTTTTCTTAAAATTTTTTTCAATGACAAATTAATATCAAAGTTTTCTGCGTTTAAAAGTGTTTCGCCATCTTTAGAGAGCAAAATATTTTTTATTTTAAAATCAATTCTCAATTTAGGAGAAGTTTTTAAAATAGGACTATCCAGTATTAATTCAGCGTTTACAGACTTTTTAACCGTTTTTTGAACAAACTCTATAAAATTTGGATTTGAAACAAGTTTTGGCAGTCCGTATAAATAAAAAAGCACTAGAATTAAAACAAATACTGATATAATTGATGCTAAAATTATTCCTATTTTTAAATTTTTATTCATTTTAATACCCAAGGCTACCGACTTGAAAATTATAACATATTTTATGATAATATACGAATATGAAACGATTATTAACTTTAATTTTAATATTTTTAATTACACAACTGACCGTATTCGCAGAAGAATCCGATTATACAACATCTAATCTTAATACCTATCAGCTAAACAAATACTACGGATTAAAGGATAAATCAGACAAAGTTGTTGTATATGCAAAATACAAAAAAATTATCAGACTCGGTAATTCTGCTTGGATTGTTCAGAAAAAGAATAACAAATTCGGTCTTATTGACTGTCATGGTAATTTTCTTGTAAATGCAAAATATTCTTATGTAGAAAGATTATTTGATAAATGGGTTAAATTCGGTAACAATAAAGATTTCGGACTATATGACGAATATGGTAATATTATAATTCCGCCTGAATTTACTTCAATTGAACCGCTTTTTGGCTTTCGTTTTCTAACCTGCAAAAATTACAAATACGGAATTTACAACAGTGAAGGAAAAATCCTTCTTGATAACGAATATGAAATGATATACGCACCTACCCCAAAAACATTAAGAATAAAATATTTAGGCAATTGGTATGAAATAGAAAGCATAACAAAAGAAGAGGTTATTACACTTCCTGAAGATGTGGTAAGAGTAAAATTTGATAATGAAGATTTCAAAATCACCAAAATATTTATAAACACAGGTGTCGGAACCGGATATTCTGTTGTAACCGCCGCTGATTATTTACTAAAAACACTTTCAACCGTTTCCACGGCTTATGAAGACACTATTGATGATTTAATGCTTTCACAGGGAGCAGAAACTGTTTCTATATTTATGAAATTAAGCTGGCTGCCTAAATTTCCGTTTATATACGCAAGAAACTACTATCAGAACTTATTTATACCTAATACCGGCCCGCTTTCTGATATAAGAGATGATTTAAAAAATAAATTAAAGTAATTATTCAATACTTTTTATATAAAGTTCTTCAACTAAAACGCAAACCATAGCAGCGATTGCAGGAGCAAATAACGCACCGACAATTCCCAAATATTTTGCGCCTAAAAATATTGCAATAAATATTAATATAGGATGAATGTTTAAAAGTTTACTGTAAACATATGGTCTTACTAAATTATTTTCAATCAATTGAGCAGCTGAAAAAGAAACAATAATTCCAACAATTATCAACCAGCCTGATTCAATATTTGCAGTAAGACAAATTACCAGCGCCAATGCAGGCCCTACAACAGGTATTAAATCCAAAACCGCAGTAATTAATGCCAATAAAACCGCATATTCAACCTTGAATAATACAAGTCCTATTGCCATTACAACTCCAACGCTTGCAATAGCGTATGCTTGAGCTACTACATAACCTCCTATTTTTTCAGCTATAATTGCAAAAATTTCATTTATTCTTTCTCTGTTTTTTGGCGGGAAAAGCTTTAACATAGCAGCTTTGATATTTTTCTTATCTGCCAAAAAGAAATAAATAAATATTATAGAAACAAATAAATACAACAAAGCAGAGCTGAGACTTTTGAGAAAGTTCATAGCGCCGTTAAAAATATCATCGACATGGACAGCCAATTGTTCTAACTGCGCATCTACACTGGCTTGAGTAACACCAAACGATTGTAAAAGCGGACTTTGCGGAACCAATTCATCAATATTGTTAATATATTTTGTTAAAATTTCTACAAATGAACTGATTTCATAAAGACCTATATATAAAACCGGAAGTAAAACACAAGCCAAAATTATAACGAATAGACTCAAAACTATTGCTGACGCAACATTTCTATTCATTTTCTTTTCCATTTTATTTACAATAGGATTCAAAGAACAAGCTATTACTATTGAGGCAAAAAGCATCAATGTTACATCTATATTTTTAAATGCTATGACAATCATAAATATAATAGCGCCGATAAAAATAAGATTTCTAACTGTTAATCTTTTATAAAATAATTCGTTAAGCATATCCACCTCATAAATAATTACAGTAAAATTCTAAATAAAAAAAACTTAAAATACAACACCCGATTAGGCTCTTAATTGTTTTAAATTATCTATTGTTTTTTTCAAATATTGTAATTCTTTATAGGATAAGCTTTTTATATCGGAAATAATAATTTTTTCTAAATTTTTGGCAGGTAAGAGATGCTCAAAATCAAATAAATCTTTTTCATTTACATCTAATGCTTCTATAATTTTTTCCAAAGTATCAGCGGTCATAAACTTTTTACCGCATTCAATATTGCTTAAATTTGGCGGTTCAATATTTATTAATTCCGCCAATTTTTCCTGAGTAATTTTTTTAGATTTTCGAATTTCCTGAATTCTTGCGCCTAATTTTTTCTTTATATCTGCCATTACCTTCTCCATAGACATATTAATCGCATGTTTTAAGAATTGTAATATGCTTTAGAATTAAAAATATTGACAATTATTATCTTAAATGCTAATATTTTTAAAAAATTTATATTTTAAGGTTATTAAAATACAAATAATATGATATTTAAGTTAATTTGTTACAAATAAAACAGAAAGGAAAACTTATGAAAAATTACTCACAATTCACAACTCACCACTCACGACTCACAAAAGCTTGTAGCGTGCATTTAAATGCACGAAAATTCCTTAGTAACTTAGTGCCTCAGTGCCTTAGAACATTT
>CAYLHN010000116.1:0-5564 GCA_964383455.1 uncultured Muribaculaceae bacterium
TGAATATTTAATCAATTTGACGTACGATGAAGGAACTGTTGATGATATCGACCACTTAGGTAACAGAAGAATTCGTTCTGTAGGTGAATTGTTACAAAACCAATTCAGAGTAGGTTTATCAAGAATCGAAAGAATTGTTAAAGAAAGAATGACTCTTCAAGATTCAGAAACTTTAACACCTTTGAACTTGTTAAACACTAAACCGTTGGTAGCATCGTTGAAAGAATTCTTCGGAAGTTCTCAGTTATCACAGTTTATGGACCAAATTAACCCTCTTGCTGAGTTGACTCACAAACGTCGTATTTCAGCTTTAGGACCCGGTGGTTTGATGAGAGAATGTGCAGGATTTGCTGTTCGTGATATTCATCCTTCCCACTATGGACGTATTTGTCCTATTGAAACACCTGAAGGACCTAACGCAGGTTTGATAGGTTCATTAGCTACCCACGCAAAAGTTAATGATTACGGATTTATTGAAGCTCCGTTCTTTGTTGTTAAAGACAGAAAAGTTACGGACGAAGTTGTTTATATGACAGCAGACGAGGACGAAAATTATCGTTGCGCTCCGGCTGATATCCAATTAAATCCTGATAATACAATTAAAGCGGATTCGGTACCTATCCGTTACAGATCTGAATTTACAATGGGTGATGCAGATAAGGTTGACTTTGTCGGTGTATCTCCTATTCAAATCATTTCTGTTGCAACATCATTGATTCCGTTTATTGAGCACGATGATGCTAACCGTGCATTGATGGGTTCAAATATGCAACGTCAATCAGTACCTCTATTGATTACAGACAGACCTGTAGTTGGTACCGGTATGGAAGCTCGTGTTGCTAAAGACTCAGGTATGGTTATTGTATCTGATGTTGACGGTACGGTCGAAAGAGTTGTCGGTGAAGAAATTGTTATTCGCGACGCTAAAAAGAAACCGCACATTTATCCGTTGGTTAAATACTTAAGAAGTAACCAAGATACATGTATTACACAAAAACCACTTGTAAGACAAGGTGATAAGGTTAAAGCAGGTGATGTAATTGCCGATGGTGCTTCTACTAACAGCGGTGAGCTTTCATTAGGTAAGAACGTTCTTGTAGCATATATGCCTTGGGAAGGTTACAACTTCGAAGATGCTATCCTGCTTTCTGAAAGATGCGTACATGATGATATATTTACATCAGTTCACATTGAAAAATTAGAAATAGATGCTCGTCAAACAAAACTCGGACCTGAAGAAATTACCCGTGAAATTCCGAATGTATCAGAAGATGCTCTCCGTCATTTGGATGAACGCGGTATTGTTCGTATAGGTGCAAGAGTTTATGCAGACGATATTCTTGTTGGTAAGGTTACACCGAAAGGTGAATCCGAACATCCGCCTGAAGAAAAATTGTTAAGAGCAATTTTTGCTGAAAAAGCAAGAGATGTTAAAGATAATTCACTAAGAGTTCCTCATGGTGAAGGCGGAAGAGTTATCGATGTTAAGGTATTTGACAGAGAAAAAGGTGATGAATTACCTCCGGGAGCAAATACCGTAATCAGAGTTTACATTGCACAAAAACGTAAGGTTTCTGTAGGTGATAAACTTTCAGGACGTCACGGTAACAAAGGTATTGTATCAAGAATTTTGGCAAAAGAAGATATGCCATTCTTACCAGACGGTACTCCGGTAGATGTTGTATTGAACCCTCTTGGTGTTCCTTCTCGTATGAACGTAGGTCAAACATATGAACATTTATTAGGTTTAGCATCATATTTAACGAAAGAATACTATGCAGCACCTTCATTTGATGAACGTTTTGGAAAGAATATGTCTGAAAAAGTTACAAAAGAAGAATTGTTACGTGGTATTAAAGAAACAGGCTGCGATTGGGTTGGCGAAGACGGTAAAGTTCGTTTAATCGACGGACGTACTGGTGAACCATTTGATGAACCGGTTGCAGTTGGTTTAACATATTTCTTGAAACTTGTTCACTTGGTTGATGATAAAATTCACGCTCGTTCAACAGGTCCTTACTCATTGGTAACACAACAACCTTTAGGCGGTAAGGCTCAATTTGGTGGTCAAAGATTCGGAGAAATGGAGGTATGGGCATTAGAAGCATATGGTGCGGCTTATACTCTTCAAGAAATGTTGACTATAAAATCAGATGATGTTAACGGACGTAACAGAGCTTATGAAGCTATTGTTAAAGGTGACAACATTCCAAGACCAGGTATCCCAGAATCATTTAAGGTACTTGTAAGAGAACTGCAAAGTATCGGTTTGGATATTACGGTTGCTAAGAAAGACGGTGTTGAAGTTGATTTAATGAGCGACATGGATGACTTGAGAAAAGCTGCTCCAAAACGCACATTATCAGATATTGATTCAGAGTTGTTAAATATTAACTTCTTTGAAACACCAACAACTTTCGGTGATATATAATTCGGTTAAAATGTTGAACGGTTGAAAGGTTTATATTCAGCTGTTCAACTTATAAACCAGCATACTTAAAAGATTTAAAGGAAATTAAAGGAGAAAATATAGATGTCAACAAGTATAGATTATTTTGATTATATACGAATTAGTATAGCATCACCTGAAAGAATTCTTAAATGGTCATATGGTGAAGTTACTAAGCCTGAAACAATCAATTACCGTACATTAAAACCGGAAAGAGATGGTCTTTTCTGCGAAAGAATTTTTGGACCTACAAAAGACTGGGAATGTCATTGTGGTAAATATAAAAGAGTAAGACATAAAGGTATCATCTGCGAACGATGCGGTGTTGAAGTTACAGATTCAAAAGTTCGTCGTCACAGAATGGGACACATTAAACTTGCAGCTCCAGTTTCACATATTTGGTTCTTAAAAGGTATTCCTTCATACTTAGGTTTACTTTTAGATATGACTTTAAAAGATTTGGAACAAGTTATTTATTTCAACAGTTATGTTGTAATTGATCCTGCTGAAAGTGAATTCAAAAAACTTCAATTGTTAAACGAAGAAGAATATGAAGATTATGTTTTTGAACATGAAGATACAGAATTAAAAGTTGGTATCGGTGCTGAAGCAATTAAAGAATTACTTAGCGAAATTGATGTAAAAGGTTTAGCTGAAGAAATTAGAGCTGAATTAAATGCCGGTGTAAATTCTGTTCAAAGAAAAGGTAAATTAATAAAACGATTAAGATTATTAGATTCATTGATTTCAAGTGAAACAGAACCAACTTGGATGATTATGGATGTATTGCCTGTAACTCCTCCTGATTTGAGACCAATGGTTCAATTAGACGGCGGACGTTTTGCAACATCAGATTTAAACGACTTATACAGACGTGTAATTAACAGAAACAATCGTTTACAAAGATTATTAGAAATGGGTGCTCCTGAAATTATTGTAAGAAACGAAAAACGTATGTTACAAGAAGCAGTTGATGCATTAATTGATAATGGCCGCCGCGGCAGAACAGTTGTTGGTCCAAACAATAGACCATTAAAATCTTTATCTAATATTATTGAAGGTAAACAAGGTCGTTTCCGTCAAAACTTATTAGGTAAACGTGTTGACTATTCAGGTCGTTCAGTAATCGTAGTTGGTCCTTCACTGGAATTGAATCAATGCGGTTTGCCAAAAGAAATGGCAATTGAATTATTTAAACCGTTCGTTGTAAATAAATTAATTGAAAGAGGATACGTTCAAAATATTAAATCTGCTAAGAAAAAGATTGAACGTTCTGAAGCAATTGTCTGGGATATTCTTGAAGAAGTAATTGACGGTCACCCTGTAATGCTTAACCGTGCTCCAACCCTTCACAGATTAGGTATTCAAGCATTTGAACCAAAACTTGTAGAAGGTCGTGCAATTCAATTACACCCATTGGTATGTACAGCATTTAACGCCGACTTCGACGGTGACCAAATGGCTGTTCACGTTCCATTGTCAATTGAAGCTCAAACAGAAGCAAGAATGTTAATGTTAGCAACAAACAACATTTTGGCTCCTGCAACAGGTAAACCTATTATTACACCATCTCAAGACATGGTTATGGGTATGTATTATTTGACTCTTATCAAAGATGAAAATATGGTGCCTACAAAGTATTTCTACAATTTCCAAGATGCTATTGCAGCGTTAGAAGCTAATGTTATTCAATTACATGATAAAATTTATGTAAGAGATGAACACGGCAAACGTATAGAAACAACAGCAGGTAGAATTATTTTTAACGAAGCAGTAAGAAACGCAGTTTTATAATATAAGGGTAAATAAAAGATGACAAGTAACTATACAACACAAAAAAAATCAGTAGATTTTATTAATAAACAAATGGATAAAGGTGCATTAAAGAATTTGTTAGCACAAATATACCTTGAATTCGGCGGTGCAAAAACCGCAACTTTAGCAAACACATTAAAGAATTTAGGTTACAGATATGCTACAAAATCAGGTGTAACTATTTCAATTTCCGATTTATCAGTTCCTCCAGTTAAACAACAATTATTAAAGGAAGCTGATGAAGAAATTCAAAAATCAACAAACAGATACTTAAAAGGTGAAATTACCGAAGTAGAAAGATATACAAAAGTTATCGACACTTGGTCAGAAACAACGGCAAAATTGACTGAACAGGTAGTTAAAAACTTTGATAGATTAAATCCGGTATATATGATGGCGTTCTCAGGTGCCAGAGGTAACTTATCACAAGTATCACAATTAGTTGGTATGCGTGGTTTGATGGCAGATGCGCAAGGTCAAATTATCGACTTGCCTATCAGAGCTAACTTTAAGGAAGGTTTGTCTGTTACCGAATACATCATTTCATCATACGGTGCAAGAAAAGGTCTTGTAGATACTGCGTTGAAAACAGCTGACTCAGGATACTTAACAAGACGTCTTGTTGACGTAGCTCAAGATGTTATTATTCGTGATAAGGATTGCCATGGTAAAAAACATATCATGTTAAAAGGTATCTATGATGGTGATACTTGTATTGTTCCTTTAATCGACAGATTATTGGGCAGAACAATCGCACAAGATATTTTAGATGCTGATGGTAACGTTTTAGTTGCAAACAATACAACATTAGACAGAAAAGATATTAAGAAAATCGAACGTTCAGGAATTGAGTTAACAGAATTGGCTGTTCGTTCAGGTTTAACTTGTGAATTAGAATATGGTATCTGCCAAAAATGTTACGGATGGGCAATGACAACTCAAAAACTGGTTGATGTCGGCGAATCAATCGGTATTATTGCAGCTCAATCAATTGGTGAACCGGGTACACAATTAACAATGCGTACATTCCACACAGGTGGTGTATTTAAAGGTTCAGGTGCAATGAAACACATTATTGCCGAAGAAGCCGGAGAAGTTGTTTCAGACGTAAAAACTCGTGAAGTTAGAACACGTCACGGGGATGTTGTACAAATTTTGATAATTGAATCAGATGTAGAAGTTAAAGGTAAAAGCAAATCCAGAAAATACCATATTCCTGCAGGTGCAACAATAATGTTCAAAAAAGGTCAAAAAGTTGAAAAAGGGTTTGAACTTGCAGAATACGAACCTGTATCACAAG
>CAYLHN010000117.1:0-5539 GCA_964383455.1 uncultured Muribaculaceae bacterium
ATTTTGTAATGGATTGCTTCGTTTCACTCGCAATGACGGTCTATTCACGACTCACAATTCACTATTCACAGAAAAACTTAGTAACTTAGTGCCTCAGTGCCTTAGAGCCTTTACTTTAGCTGAAACATTAATCGTTATCGGCATAATCGGCGTTGTTGCAGCGCTGACCCTGCCAAACTTAAATCACGCAACTGGGGACAAAGAAACTGTTACACGCCTAATGAAAGCATATTCAATGCTAAATGAAGCTAATGACAGAGCAGTTGCTACTTATGGACCAATATCAACATGGAAATCAAATGAAAAATGCGCTGAGAGACTACACGATTGTTGGATGAAAAGAATTGGTGAATTTTTAAAAATATCTAAATCTTGTGATGAAGAAAAAGAAATAAGTTGTGATAATATTTTTCATGATGAAATGGATCGTGGTAATATTATGTATCAATTATCAGATGGCATGACAATAGGAGCAGCCACTAGCAATCAGGATTGTTATACTGATTTACCATATTGGAATTCTAAAACAGATATTTGCATCGAAGATATATATATTGATGTAAATGGGAAAAATAAAGGTAAAAACTATCAAGGATATGATACATTTAGATTTGGAGTTTCTGATTCAGCAGGCCTCATGCCTACATATCAGGCATCTACTCCTGAAGAATCACATAAGTTTTGTGCAAAACAAGGTGGCGGTGATTGCGCAGCTTGGATACTTGAATTTGGCAATCTAGATTACTTAAAAACAGATGAAGAAGGCAAATGTAATGATAATCCTTCTATCATTTTAGACGGTGTAAACAACACATCTTGCCACTAAATTTAGTTAATAATAAAACAGGATGTCTTAAAAGACATCCTGTTTTTTATAAATCTTCAACCTGTGAATTTTTCATTTGTTCAAGAGTTTTTTGTGTTTCCAGTAATTTTTCTTCTTCTAATTGTTTGTCTTTTTTAAAGAAGATATTCTTAATTTTCGTACTTGTTTTTTCTTCATAGGCTTGTTTTGCCTCCATATCAGCAACCGTAGCATCTAAAGAATCAGGTTCCGGAAGTGTTTCTACAAGGCTTTCCGCTGAATCAATTTGAGACTGCAATGCAAGCCACTTAAATGATTTCACTAAATTCATAGGTTTATTTACATCACCTCTTACAATAATTTGAAAATTTGTTGAATTCAAATTATCGGTTTTAGTACCAAATGCAGGTATTTGATTTAATTCTTCCTGAGTAACGGATTGTGTAAACAATGAAAACATTTTTGCAGAAGCAACATTCAGCCCCGGAGTAACCTTTACAAGATTTACAGGGTTTACGTTTGCTAAAGGCCCTAAAACATTTGCAACCATTGATGCAAGTCTTGCTCTAACCTTCATATCTGTTGTATTTTTTAACAAATCATACTGTCCTGCAACATGAAGTGTTAATACATTTCCTTCAGAAGTTATCGGATAAATATTTACAATTCCGTCATCAAAGGATAATGAACCTCTCAACTCTTTATAATGAGTTGTATCAATTGATGTCAAACCGCTCAACATTCCGCCGATTGCAGTTTGGAACAATTGAGATTCACGAATATTTTCAGCCAAAATCATATTTTCTAATTTTCCGAACGGTCCAAATTGACCATCTTTAACTAAAAATTTAACTTTTCCGAACAGAGATTTCATTTGAGCATTCACGTCCTGAGCGGCAGTATCAATTAATAAATCTGTTTCAAAAGCCAGTTTTCCGCTCAATGTATCTTTCATGCCTGCCGTATCTTTTAGCATTTTTTCGGTATTAACATCTTTTCCGTTAAGATTAATTTTCAGCATATTATTAAGCAGATTCATAGAAATTCTGCCATCCATATTGCCTTCAAAAGCGCTTGTTCTGATATTATTCAAATACAGATTACTGCGGTAAAGCACGATACCTGATATTGTATTATAAAGATTTATATCACCTGTTTTAATATGTTTTAAATCAACTGAACTGTTTCTTATACTTACAGGAATTTGAGAGGGTTGTTGAGCAGGAGTACCGGAAGATGGGAAAATTCTTGAAGCGGCAGTTGCAACCATCATTAATTTGTCTACATCAATATTATTAGAGTTAACTCTCAAATTTGTAATATTTGAAATATTTGAAGGTGATAAATCATAATCCAAACGGGTAGAAATATCAGAACCGTTTAGCAATAAATTTTTAATATCAACATTTAAACTTTTTCCTCTGAAATCCAATGCAAGATTATCAACAGAAGTAAGCAAATCTCTTATATACAAATTTTTAACATTGAATTTTCCTCTCATCCAAGGAGAATTTGTATTACCGAATATATGCATAGCGCCGTTTAAATTAAAACCTGCATCTTTAAATCCAACTAATTTAGCAGATAATTCTTCAGGAATTCTTACTCTTACAACATTTATAAACGGAGTTGAATTAAGATTTGCTATAGTACCGTTAATTCCTGCAATTTCGTCCAGTTTTTCAATTTTATTACCTTCTTCATCTGTTGTTTCCGATTTAATGTATAGCCCTGTTTCTTTAATTTTTAATCTGTCCCCTTTAAAATCCACTTTTGCTTGCAATACTGTATCTTTGCCAAAAGTTTTTTCTAAAACTACAGGTGAAATATAATTTTGAGCATTCGCAAATAATCTCAATACCATATTTTGACGTTTTGTATCACCATCAACATTTAATTCTAAAGGAATTTGACCTTTTGCATCTATAAATTTAGCAGCTTGCGCACCTGCAAATTTTTTCAAATCTTCTGAAATCAAATTACCTTTACCCTTAATATTAAAAACAGGTTCTTCTTTGTCAGAATCAATGACTCCGTTAAATGTAATTTTTGAAGTATTATTCAAAAGCACATCTGTCGGATTTAATGTCAATTTTGAGCCTTCAATATTTATTTTTAATACGTTATCTTTAATTGTAGAATTCGTCTGAGGCAATAATACCGTCAAACCTTTATTAACTATATCTACTGTTTTTTTATTTATTTTAGAATCTATATTTAATACAACATCCAAATTATCATTAACAACTCTAAAAGAATTTCCCTTATCCTGCATAACAAATCCTGTTAATTTAACATTTGCATTGCAAACAGCATCTTTGAGTCTTTCTTTTAATTCTCCGTTTACTGTCAAATTACCGTTTGTAACGTTAATATTTCTTTTAACATCACTCGGTGCAAATGCTCTATATAATCCGCTTACAGGAATTTTATCGGCATAAATTTTTATATCTGCAACAGAATCATTGTCAATTTTACCTTCTGCTTTCAGAATTGCATTATTTATATAAGTATAAGTGTCATTAATATCTAAGTTATTATTTTCAAATAACAAATTTGCATTGGTCTTTGTTATACCAAGGTTTATATTTTTATTTAAAATTCCGCCGTCTCTGATTATAATTTTACCGTCAGAAACAAGTTTTTTAAGATTAGTTTTAATATTAGCATTAGCTTCTATATAACCTGTACCTTTTATTAAGTGTAAATCATTTTTTACATGTAATGAATCCAAATAAGCTTTTGCTAACGTAATCAAATCCTGAAAATAAATTTTATCACTGTTTACATCCATATCAAGTTTTTTATTTTTACCGTAATCGAAATTTCCTTTCAGCGATAAATTTTCATCTTTTGCAACTGAAATTACAGTATCAACATCACCGCTTGTATTTTTAAATTTGCCGTGGAAATAACATTCAGGAAGGTTATAATCCGCAAGTTTTAATGTCGTATTATCCAAATCCAAATAGCCGTTTAATTTAATCAGACCGTCTTTTTCTCTGATTTTCAATTTTGTATTCAAATTAGATTTTAAATCATATTCTCTAAATGTAAGAACAGGATTCATGAAAGGAATTTCAACCCTTTCAGGTTTATCATCTTCTTCATCCAATTTTGATGCGGGAGGTAAAAACGTATTTATATCAACATTTGCAGTAATATTTTTTTGTTCATCACTGAAAAATTCTGCATTCGTTTTCAGTTTTGCAACTTTACCGTTTAGATAAGCCAGTTTCAAAACATCGCCTTTTAAATTCAGATAATGTCCTGATTTTTCATCTGTAATTTTTACATCATAATTCTTTAATTTAAAGTTAGGAACTTTTATTCTTATAATAGATGTATCAAATGCAGGTTCTACAGCAGTATCCTCTGTTTTTGCTTCTTCTTGCTTGCGGATTAACTGCTCAACAAGCGTAAGTATTTTAAACTGTTTTCCGTCAACAATAGTAAAATTCAATTTTGGATTATTAATTTCTGCGGTTGAAACTTTTACAGTTAACAATAACAGACTTGGCAAGGCAACTCTGAATTTTGCACTGTCCGCAGAAAAAAGAGTTGTACCGTCCTCAAATCGAACACTTAAATTATCTGCTTTAACCCCGACCGACAAAAACGGAGTTGTTGTAATCTTTGCATTTTGAAAATCTACGGTTAACGGAATTTGCTCTTTAACTAAATCCTGAACCGTTTTTTTATATTGATTTAAATCTATTACGTTTGGAAGTACAAATAAAAACGCAAAATAAACTGCAACCAATAAACTTCCCAAAATACTGCCTGCAATTATCCAAAATTTCTTCATAATATATCCCTTCATTTTGGAAATATTATACTTTGAAAAAAACTTTTAAACAAATAATCTTTTGGACAGAAAAATTATTTTTTAGCAGATAGTAATGTGTAAGTTGGGTTTTCCCCAACCAACAAACTATTTATAATATAAATATTAGTGACATGATGTATTATTAACACCATCTAAAACAATTGAAGGATTATCGTTACATTTACCTTCTGAATCTACTTTCAAATAATCTAAATTACCATATTCTAACGGCCACCATGCACAATATTCATGACACCCTTCCCCACAAACGCAATCACGAACAGCTTCTTCAAGTGTTGCTGAGCCATTTATAAGGGGAATAACACCGCGAGAATCAGATACTATAAAACGAAATAAATCTTGATTGCTTCCTAGTGTATTTTTACCTTTTTGTGGTCCATTTACATCAACCCATAACTCAGAAAAACAGCCATCCGTCACATAGAAATATGCTCCAGCATCGCCCCATGTATCATTGCAATCTGAATAAGCTGAAGAAACTGAAAACGATATACCATCAGATAATTGATATATAATGTCAGTATGATTAACATTTCCACTGATTAATGATTCACAACTAAAATAAGTACCTTCATCTTCGTCTCCAGATTCATCGCAAGATTTAGAAATTTTTAAAAACTCGCCAATTCTTCTCATCCAACACATTTCTAAGTTATTTCTACACTCCTCAGACCACTCCGATATCGGACCATATGTTGCAACAGCTCTGTCATTTGCCTCATTAAGCATTGAGTAAGCTTTTTGTAATCTAGTTACTGTTTCTTTGTCGCCTGTTGCGTGGTTTAAGTTTGGTAAAGTCAGTGCCGCAACAACACCGATGATTCCAATTACGATTAATGTCTCAGCTAAAGTGAAGGCTCTAAGGCACTGAGGCACTAGGGCAC
>CAYLHN010000118.1:0-5490 GCA_964383455.1 uncultured Muribaculaceae bacterium
TAATAAAAGCGATGTAAAATATTATTAATCTAAATTTATCTTTAACATTTAAAATATTTTTTCTTTCTATTTCAATAAAACATTTAATAAACTGTATGGCTCTTTGCAGAATAATACAAATAATTTGCGTCCTGCAAGACCTTTTGGCTTGAACGTAAGAGTTCCTGAAAGAACAATTCAACAAATTACCGAAACAGTAAAATCATCTGCAACTTCAGGTGTATCAACTATTTTCAATTACCTTGCTAAAAATGAAAAGGTATTTGATGGTACTGTTGCAAGACAATTGGATGATTTATTTATACAAGATTTTAATACAAAACAAATCCTAAAGAATGCTGAAAATACAGAAAACAAAGCAACATTCGTAATGGATATGTAATCAGATTTATATAAATTTCCTTATTCCTTATTCCCTATTATTAATTTTAAAGCCTGACATTGAGTCAGGTTTTTTATTATGTGAACGAGGGCTATTTATAAGTGTGTTTGATTGTAATAACAAACCAGGTCGAATGAAATCATCCGACCTGTTAATATTTTTTAATGTATATTTATTTACATGATGTCTGCGTTTCCCAGTTTAATTCATCAGGACATTTTAAATAGTCAGTATTACCATTTTGTACTATCCAAGCAGTGTAATAACCGCACGTATTATCTTCTTTCCCATCTGGACAATAATCACCTGAATTATCCTGACCTCCAGGAAAATCAGGTAATACCGAATATATTCCATTAATTTTGTCTACTGTAAATGCAAATATATCATAACCTGTTTCGTTTTTTCCCTTATTTGGACCATCTATATCAACAATTATAATTGATTGCCTGTCAAATCTAGATTCAAAACCTATAGATACATTATCAGATAGTATAACACTTTACCATCCCCATGTTAAACAGGTATTGTCATGAGAAGAGCATTTTTTTGAGACTTTCATGAATTCTGAAATACGGTCGGCAAATTTTTCATCACAAATAACAGCATCACCATCAAAACATTTCAAGCCATTAAACCAAGTATCATAATTTCCATAAATAACTTGTGCTCGGTCAAATGCATCAGTTAACGATGAATATATTTTCTTAACTTTAGTAACTTTTTCTTTGTCTCCTGTTGCGTGGTTAAGATTTGGAAGTGTCAACGCTGCAACAACACCGATTATACCGATAACAATGAGGGTTTCTGCCAACGTAAAGGCATTTTTAAAAATTTGTTTTTTCATAATTTTCCTTTCTGAACATATTAAAATGGTCTTTGATATAAATTTATCAGATATATTAATATGATTATAAAGTATATTATACTCTTTGTCAATATGAAATAGACCATACGGGTACCTTATTTAAATTAAAAAATAATTTAAAATTAAACAAGAGGTATTGTATGAATGAACCTGAATTTAAGAAATATTTTGGTAAGCGCGTAAAAGAGTTACGACTTAAAAATGGTTTAACTCAAGAACAGCTTGCCGAAATGATTGACGTAGGAGAGAGAAATTTAAGTAAAATAGAATGCGGTAATGTTTTTGTAAAGGCAAAGACAATATCAAAACTAATTGAAGCGTTAAAAGTTGAACCAAAAGAGCTTTTTGAGTTTTCACCATACCAAAAACACGAAACTCTAAAACAAATTTTAATAGATGAAATAAATAGCGATAACGTTGATATTGAATTGTTATATAAACTTTACCGAGCAATAAAATACTGAGGTTTAAAATCTTCGTATAAAGGTAATTATTCAACTGCTTGGGTTATACAAAACGGCAATCTTGATTATTTAAAATGTCCTGAAGAATTAAATTGGGAAACTCAGACGAGTTGTAAATAATCTTGGTGCAAAAAACTGCACCCGACAATTTGTCAGTTCACAGTTCACCATTAACTACTCACGCTTAATTTATTGGTCGGATTCTTCGTGGCCTTTTAATAGTTTTTCAAAATCGGATGGTTTTAAGTTTTGTACAAAACTTTTGAATTCTTGCGCTTCTTCTTCATCTTTTGAAGGATCAGTTGAAACTGCGCCGGTTGCAAGTACTGTTGAAGACACATAAATAGGCGCATCAACTCTTATTGCAACAGCAATTGCATCTGACGGACGACAATCAATTTCAAGCGGTTCTTCACCTGCTTTTGTTAAAACTAATGTCGCAAAATAAGTATCCTTTTCAACATCATCAATTTCTACTTTTTCAAGTTCATAACCTGTTCTTTTAATTATTCCTATTATTAAATCGTGCGTCATAGGTCTTGCAACCTGCAGGTTTTCAATTTTTCTTATAATAGCACTTGCCTCTGCTGAACCAATCCAAATCGGAAGTGCTTTTCTATTATCTTTATCATGCAAAACTACAATAGGCGAACCTGTTCTTGTATCAAGCGCTATACCCATTACACGCATTTCAATCATTATCAAAATCCTCTTTTTGTATTTCTTCTTTAAACATTATATCATCAATTTTATTTTTTTTAACAGTAACAATTTTTGCTGCAATTAAAGCCGTAATTGGTACACAAATTACAAGTGAAATACTTCCTATTAATGCAGAAGAAATTTCAGTTACAACCTGATTTAGATTAAAAAACTTTTGTAAGTCAATATTCTGAGATAGCAATACTAATGGCAAAGAGCCGCCCATATAAACCAAAATTAAAGTATTTGCCATTGTCCCTATAATATCTTTGCCGACATTCATGCCTGAAAAAAATAATTCTCTTGAAGTTAAATTCGGATTAATAGAATAAAATTCATTAATACTGCTTGCAATAGACATCCCTGTATCCATAACAGCACCGAGCGTCGCTAACATCATTGATGCGGTTAAAATACCTTTAAAATCTAAATTAGGGTCTGCTTGATACAAAAACATTGTTTCTTCACAACAAAAACCTGTCAAACGAGATAATTTTATTGTTAATAACGATAAAATAACCGCACAAATAATACTTCCTATTGTACCCAAAATAGCAGAAGTACTTTTTTTGTTAAAACCTCCTACAAGATACATTGTTATTATTGTTGATATTATACAAATTATCAGTGCCGAAATAATAGGATTAAAACCACTTCTTACAAGGGGAACCAGCACAAACAAAATAAGTAAAACAGTTGCAAATATTGAAAATAAACTTGAAAATCCCTTTTGTCTTCCTACATAAATCAGTAATCCTGCAAATAATGCAATTAAAACGTATACAAAATTTACTCTGTAAATATCAGCAATAAAATAATCTATCGTTTGCCCGTCAGTTTCGTATTCAGCGTGTAAAATTACTTTATCGCCTTTTTTTAAAAAAATATCGTAATAAGGATTGTTTGTAAGCATATTATCTACAACAGTTGTCTGGCCTTTAAATTCACCTGTTAAAATTTTAACTGTAACAATCTGCTGAACCTGACTTTTTTCGGAGTAACTTTGTTCAATATCTTCATAATCAATTTTTTCAACTCTGCCAAGCTCTGATTTTAAAACTTTATCTTGCATATCGTCCTGAACAGTCGCAAAAACAGGCAAAGTTATTAACATTAAAATTATTAATATCAAAAATTTTTTCATATTAATCCTCAAAAAGTTTTTGCTGTGCAGAAAAATTTTTATATCCCATATGACGATACCCCTGCGGAGAAATCTTTCTGCCCTGCGGAGTTCTCTGTAATAAACCTATCTGTAATAAATAAGGTTCACAAGCATCTTCCAATGTTCTTATATCTTCACCCAAAGCTGCTGCAAGTGTATTTATTCCGACAGGCCCGCCGTCATATTTTTCGATAATCATATTTAACAAAGCTCTGTCAGTAGAATCAAGTCCATATTCGTCAATTTTTAAAGCTTTTAATGATTCTTTTGCAACTTCTTCTGTAATTTCGCCATCATATTTAACAATTGCAAAATCAGAAACTCTTTTTACAAGTCTGTTTGCAATACGCGGAGTACCCCTTGAACATTTTGCAATAACTTCCGCACCTTTCTCGGTTATTTTTATATCTAAAATTTCAGCCGTTCTTTTTACGACTTGAGATAACTCATCAAAATTATAAAATTCTAATCTGTGAATTATACCAAATCTGTCTCTTAATGGCCCTGACAACTCACCTGCCTTTGTTGTAGCACCGATAAGTGTAAATTTAGGAAGCGGAAGGCGCATTGTTTTTACTGTTTGACTCTTACCTGTTGTCATATCAAGGTAAAAATCTTCCATTGCAGGGTACAAAATTTCTTCTGTAACTTTATTCAAACGATGAATTTCATCAATAAACAAAACATCGCCTTCTTTTAATGACATTAAAATACCGATAATATCTCTAGGTCGTTCAAGCGCAGGAGCAGATGTAATTTTTAAATTTGCACCCATTTGTTCTGCAACAACCCCTGCAAGAGTTGTTTTACCAAGTCCCGGAGGGCCGTAAAATAACATATGATCTAAATTAGTTTCACGCTTTTTAGCTGCTTCTATCGAAATTTTTAAAGTTTCTTTTAATTCAGTCTGACCAATATAATTTTCAAAATCCTTTGGACGAATAGAATTTTCAAAAGTTTTGTCATATTCTATTATTTCGGATTTCACAACAGGATTTTTTTTATTATTTTTTTTAAAATTTTCGTCATCGGATAAAATTGTCATACCTAAATAATATCACAAAATTTTTATATTCCTTCGCATAATTTGTACTCGTTTATATTAATAGCATGTGCAATTATAAAAATATGTGAAACCTTTATCCCTGTAGCTTTTCCGTTTTCTATTTTTTTCAAATATTGTTTTCTAATTTTAGTTTTTTTAGATAATTCTTCTAAAGTAATATTTTCTTTTTCCCTTTGTTTTCGGACGTTTTCACTAAAATTTTTAAACATTTCTTCTTCGTTCATAAATTACTTTCTTAATATGAAATTATAGGTCGGATTATAAATTTATAATATGAAATAATAGACCATATGTCAAGGTTAAAAATATTAGGTAATAACATAAAAAAATACAGAAAATTAAAAAACTTTAGACAAATTGATTTAGCGACAGCCCTGGATTTATCAGAAGATTATATATGCCGTGTTGAAAATGGATTAAAATCAATAAGTTTGAAAAAATTATTTCAACTTGCAGATATTTTAGAAATCAAAATGTCAGATTTAATTAATTTCGATTAGTATTAAACACTTTAGTATACATTTAATTTTATTATGTCAAGATTAGAAATTTTAGGAAAAAATATTAAAAAATATAGAAATTTAAAAAATTTAACCCAACGAGAATTAGCGGTTGCATTAGATTGTACTTATGAATATATTTGTCACATCGAAAGAGGACAAATGTCAATAAGTTTGAAAAAATTATTCCAACTTGCAGATATTTTGGAAGTAAAAATGTCTGATTTAATTAATTTTGAGTAAAAATTAATATATCAACCCTATTGAAATGAAATAATTTTCACTTAATAAAACAATAACAAAGCAAGCATTGTTTGAACGTAGTGAGTTTGCTTGCTTAGGT
>CAYLHN010000119.1:0-5449 GCA_964383455.1 uncultured Muribaculaceae bacterium
CTGCCGGCAGCTTTTGTACCTTTAAAGGTACTGCTCTGCGGAGAACCCCATCCTATCAAGCTTTTCCTTAAGGGCCTTTCTGCCCCTGTCGGCAAGGTGATAGACCTGCTTTCTGGTCTTTCCCATTACTCTTTTAACACTTGTTTCACTAAATATGGATTACGCTGAACTCGAAATCCGATCATAAAAAATGTCGCTTCTGCTTTATATTGACGTAATAAATTTAAAATTTGTGGAAAGTAATAGGAAAATAAGTGACAATAAAGTGACTTTTCGTCCCATTTGGTAACGCATAAAAAGATTTTTTCCGACCGCCCAAACTCAAACACACACTAAACCTTGCCGAATAATCATTTTAATCGTTCAAATAAAATGTCCTGTTAAACTATAACAGCCCTGCTTATACATTTATTAAATACTAAAAAGGATGACTTATAAGTCATCCTTTTTAGTAAAATCGGAGACGCAGGGATTCGAACCCTGGATGCAGATTGCTCCACATAACACCTTAGCAGGGTGCCGCCTTCAGCCAACTCGGCCACGTCTCCAATTATTTATCAGGCTTCATCCGATTTCCTTCATCCTAGCATAAACTTTTTTTCTTTTCAATCAGGTTAATTTTTTGTTACGCTTTGTTACTTTATCGCTTTTTTGTTATATGATTATCTTATGAATCTAGATGCAGCTATAGACGGTTTTTTATCTCCTATTGCAGATAAAATTTCATCCGTTATATTTTATTCCGTAAACATAAAAGGCGTAGAAGTACAGTTGTTAATCGCTCTTTTAATGTTTTCTGCTATATACTTTACTTACCGACTTAGATTCATCGGCTTTTGGGGCTTTAGACACGCACTAAAACTTATTGCAAATAAATTTGTTCATAAAGATTTAATTAAACGGCAAAAAAAAGGAGAAGTTTCATCATTTCAGGCTCTAAGTGCTACGATATCTTCTTCAGCAGGAATAGGAAATGTTGCAGGCTCTGCTGCTGCGGTATCCATTGGCGGCCCCGGAGTAATCTTTTGGATGATAGTTGCAGGCTTATTTTCAATGGCTCTTAAATTTTCAGAAGTGTTATTGGGGGTAAAACTTAGGCACGTAAATCCTGACGGTTCAACTTCAGGCGGGCCTATGTATTATATTTCAATGGGTTTAAAAGGGCCAATATTGAGTAAAATAGCACCGCATTTAGGAAAAATTTATGCTTTTTGCTGTGTTCTTGCCGTAATTGGCGGATGGAATTTATTTCAAATAAATGCAATGACTACTCAAATTACTGAAGTTACAGGCGGTGCTAACAGTATTTTTGCAAATAATAGCTGGTTAATAGGACTTTTTGTTGCAATAGTAACCTGGATTACTATTATTGGCGGAATTAAGTCTATTGGCAAATTTACCGAGAAAGTTACCCCTGCAATGTGCGCCTTTTATCTTACAAGTATTTTAATAATATCATTGATGAATATACACAGTATTCCTCACACAATAAAAGTTATTATAACAGAAGCTTTCCATCCGCAAGCTGTTGCAGGCGGAGTGTTTGGCTGTATGTTATGGGGCTTTAGACGAGCTATGTTCGCAAACGAGGCCGGTTTGGGTACTGCTCCGACAGCTTTTGCTGCAGTTAAAACAAGTAAACCTGTAGCTCAAGCTTTTATTGCTATGCTGCAACCGTTTGTTGATACCTGTATTGTTGGTGTTGCGACTGCTTTTGTAATCGTTGTTTCAGGAGAATATTTAAACGTTAATGGTATCGCAGGTATTGAACTAACATCTAAGGCTTTTGCTTCAGCGTTTTCATTTTTCCCTATTCTATTAACAATTATGGCAAGCTTTTTTGTTATGGGAACAATGCTTTGCGGTTCTTATTACGGGCTTAAAAATTGGCAGTTTTTAGTTGGCGATTCAAAATTAAAAACTCGTTCATTCCAATTAATATATTGTCTTTGTATAGTAATCGGCTCAGCTATGAACTTTAAAAGTATAATAAACTTGTCAGATGCAGTAACCCTATTTATGGCTGTTCCAAATCTTTTTGCTTTGTTTATTTTATCTAATGTTGTTGTGAAAGAGGTTAAAAGATATTGTAAAAAGTATGATGTAGGACTGATATGTGAAGATAAGGATGAACCTTATGACGAAGCTACAGATGTTGAGTAATTTAAAACAGCAATGTGAAAAATGTAATGTCTGCGAAATAGGGAAATGCCGTACAAATTTAGTGTTTGGCGAAGGTAATCCTGATTCTGCAAAAGTTGTTCTAATCGGTGAAGCCCCTGGAGAACAGGAAGATAAAGAAGGTATTCCTTTTGTTGGAAAAGCAGGACAATTTCTCAATGAATATCTAAAAAAAGCAAATATCGACAGAAAAAAGGATTTGTATATAATAAATACGATAAAATGCCGTCCGTTTGTAATTAAAAATTCAAAAACAGGTGTTAAAAGTAATCGTCCGCCAAAACGTGAAGAAAAACTAGCGTGCGAAGAATTTATGCTGAAACAAATTGAAATAGTAAATCCAAAATTAATAATTCTTTGCGGGAACAATGCACTGAAAGCATTATGCGGCTCAAAATATACTATCACTAACGTTCACGGTAAACTTGCGAACCTTGAATATAAAGGTAGAAAAGCAGTTGCAATTTATCATCCTTCATACTTAATTTCTTACGCACATTCAGAACATAAAAATCAGGAATTTTTAGATGACCTGAAATATATAAAATCAATGATGGATTAGTTTAACGGGTTATAATTTCTCTATTATTTAAAAAGTTTACATTATCTGGATGCTAAATTTAGGCGTCTATAATTCCTCCGCCAAGAACTGTGTTATTGTCATAAAATACTATTGATTGTCCTATTGCAATTGATTTTTGCATGTTTTCAAAGTGAACTTTTACGCTGTTATCATTCAAAATTGAAACTTCAACAGGGGTTAAATCCTGTGTCGAACGAATTTTTGCTAAGCATTTTAGTTTTTCAGGCGTTTTGTCAAAGGCAATCCAATTTAATTTTGTCGCAATAAGTTCATCTTTCATTGTTTCGTCTTTAAAACCAACGACAACTTCGTTTGTGTCTTTTCGTAATTCAATAACATAAAGCGCTTCAGTTGAAGACACGCCAAGTCCTTTTCTTTGTCCTATAGTATAATTCCATATACCGTTATGTGTTCCTAAAATTTTTCCTGATTTGTCAACAATATTTCCTGTTTTATCATGAACTTCAAGCAATTCATTATAATCTCCTTCATAAAAATCCTGACTATCAGGTTTATCGTGAACAGGAATATCCGCATTTTTTGCGATTTTTCTGATTTCTTCTTTTGTATATTCCCCGAGCGGTAAGATAATATTTTTTAATTGTTCTTGTGTAAGTCTGTATAAAAAATACGATTGGTCTTTCTTTAAATTTGAACCTCTTTTTAAATAATATCTTCCATCTTTTTCCTCAATTTTTGCATAATGTCCTGTTGCAAATTTGTCAAATTCTATACCATTCATTTTTGCAATTTTAGGTAAAACGTCAAATTTTATTAAACTGTTGCACCAAATGCAAGGATTTGGTGTTCTTCCTTGCAGATATTCTTTTTTGAAATTTTCTAAAACTATGGCTTCGTATTGTTCTGCACAGTCAAAAACGTGATAAGGGATTCCAAGTTGTTCACAAATTTTTCTGCCGGCTTCAATATCTTCTTTTTCATCAGGGCCGTAACAAGCACCGTGTGTAGACTTAGTTTTCAGTTTGTTCATTTTTTCCTGAATTTTTTTCTGAACACCGTTTTTGCCCCAAATCGACATTGTTGCACCAATTACTTCGTGCCCTTGTTTTTTTAGTAGATACGCTGCAACTGCAGAATCTACTCCGCCTGATATTCCAACTAATATTTTCATACAAATCCTTTACTTTTAAAAATGTTCGGCATACCATAATATATATTAAATATTGACACACAAACACATTTTTAAATCAAGAATGAGGAAATTTTATGAATGATTTGACTCCTGCGTTAATGAAATATTTGAAATGTATTTATCAAATTATTGAAGTTCAAGGTAAAGTTAAGGCAAAGGATTTGTCAGAAAAGTTACATGTCGGTCGTTCATCTGTATCTGAAGCATTAAAACTTCTGGATAAAAAAGGCTATATTGAATATCAAAGATACGGACAAATTAAATTAACAATACTTGGTATTCAAACCGCAGATTTACAATTAAAACGACACCAAATTATTTGCAATTTTTTAAAATATGTTCTTGCAATAAGCGAAGATAAAACGGATGAAATTGCAGATAATTTTGAATACACAATTCCTGAAATAGCTATAGATAGATTTGTAAAATTTCTGAATTTTATGCAAATTTGCAGCTGTGAAAATCCTAAATGGATAAAAAACATGCAGGAATACGCAAAAACTCAAAAAATAACTTTAAAATGCGGAAGCTGTAAAGGCGGATGTAAAAGCGGATGCTGTTGCTAAATTAATTGTGCTGAAATTACACGGTCTATTCCGGCTAAATCTTTTTCGATTTCTATATTTTCAAAATTATTTTTCTCTAAAATGTTTTTGACATCTTCGCTTTGTCCTAATCCAATCTCAAAGGCAATATGTCCTTTCGGCTTTAAAACTTTATGAGCGTCTTTAGAAATTCTTTCGTAAAATTCTAAACCATTATCATCATTTGTATAAAGTGCTAAATCAGGGTCAAATGAGACTTCTTTTTGAATATTAGCTTTCTCTTTTAACGGAATATATGGCGGATTTGATACAACTATATCAAATTTTTCGGATTCTCTGACATTTGAAAAAATATCT
This sequence comes from uncultured Muribaculaceae bacterium, assembly GCA_964383455.1. Taxonomy (GTDB): domain Bacteria; phylum Cyanobacteriota; class Vampirovibrionia; order Gastranaerophilales; family Gastranaerophilaceae; genus UBA6984. The sequence continues at coordinate 4,820 of CAYLHN010000119.1, forward strand.
GATTTTCTAAAGATTGCTTTGTTATACAAATTTAATCTTGAGGCATTATTTAAGGCGATTTGCAAGGCGTCTGAAGAAATATCAAGTCCGATTACCTGTGCAATACTGTGTTGAGCTATCATACAAGCAATACATCCTGTTCCTGTTCCTACATCAAGTGCAATTTTATAGTTATTTTTGTTAATTATATCAACTGCTTTTCTAACCAATAATTCCGTTTCATCTCGTGGTATGAGCGTGTCTTTAGTTACTTCAAATTTTTCACCCATGAAATATCCGTAACCTATAATATGTTGAATGGGTTTTCTTGTTCTTGCTCTTTCCTGTGCTTTTTGTATTACAAGGTTAAGCTTGCGTTCATCAAGTTTTTTGCCCATAACTATATCAACTGCTGAAAGATTGCAAAATTTTTCTATTAAAAGTTTAACTTCCGCATTTGCTTCGTTTTCTTCAATCCCCGCAGATATCAATATGTTCACTATTTCTTGAATACTCATCTAAAATCTCACTTATCATGTTTTTTAAATCTAATTTTGACAAATTATCAGTATCTTTTTTGTCTATATTATATTTTTTGCACAAACAATCGTAATAATAAAGTTGTTTTTTTGTCGGCGGTTCTTTTGACAT
>CAYLHN010000120.1:0-5420 GCA_964383455.1 uncultured Muribaculaceae bacterium
TATCCGGCACATATCAAGTTTTGCCTGACATTATTCGCTTAATTTCATCTGAAACATTAATTTCAAGACGAACAGTAATAAAAATCATCAACGGAAGCGGAAGAATAAAAGACTTTATAAATAATCCGCAAGCGTTTTTAGAAAAAGCAATGGAAATTATTACAAGAAATCGTCACAATATGGCGATTGACGGAATTAAATATGTAAAACTTGCAGGGGAAGAATACTACGCACAAGAGATATTTGATTCGGATGAACTTATTGCATATATTGATAAAAATGCCGTAAAGGTTGAACACAGCGTTTATGATTATGTTTTATACGATAGTAAAACTGTAGAAAAACCATTCGCTGAAAAATTAGACGAAGATCCCGATGTAAAAATGTTCTTTAAAATTCCTGATAAATTCAAGATTGAAACACCAATCGGATCATATAATCCTGACTGGGCAGTATTTTTGGAAAAAGACGGAGAACAAAAATTATACTTTATTCTTGAAACAAAAGGTACAACAAGTTTATTTGATTTAAGACCAACAGAGCGATTAAAAATAAATTGCGGAAGAAAACACTTTGAGGCATTAGATGGAGTCGAATTCTCTGAATTGCCTGTTAAGGATTGGACAGAATTTAAGGTTAATCTGTAGATACCCATTTATTAAAATTTACAAAATATATAGTTTTTATCTTTCTCATGCTAAAATATGCATATGAATACTGATGAAAATAAAAAATATATTTCTAAAAGATTTTGGATAAGGTGCATATGTATGGTTCTTGTATTCATATCAGGAATCGTTTTTAGTTTTGTTTTATTAAAACCTTTTTGGTTAAATATAATACAAGATAAAATAATATTTACAACAAATCAACTTTCAAATGATGAAATAAATTTTTTACATGGATTAATTTCTTCAAATAAAATTCACACGGCTGATTTTGTATTTGAACGATTAATACACTTTTATGAAAACTTAATTACAATAATTGTCAGTATTTCTGCCTTTTTAGGTATTATAGGATATTTATATATAAAAAATTCTCATCAACGTGATATATATGATGGTATTTATTCATTGTTCAATTCTGATATGGGACTAAATCTTTTAAAAGATATTATTAACAAAGATGCAAAAAAATATTTTGAAGCAGAATTTAACAAATCGCTAAACTACGGAGATTTAAAAGATTTACAAATTGCAACGCAAAATAATAGTGAAGAAAATGAAGAAATATTGAAGCGATTGAATATAATTGAAACACAAATTGAAAAATTATCTGATAACAAGGCTATTGATACAGAAAAAATAGAAGAGCCTCAAATAAACCAGAGTGAGTCCATTGCAAAAGCACAGAGTTCTGATGTGGCAGTAGAAATTGATACAGAAAACACAACTCTTGATATAAAAGAACAAGAAACAAATAATGCAGAACAAGAAACAAAAAGACATAAAAAGGTAACTATTAAGAGGAAAAAGTAATGGCTATTATACAGGCAAATATGCAACGTATAGATGAAGATAATCTTTTTGAAGGTATAGAAATAAAGCCTCAAAAGCAAAATATTGCAACGCCAGGTCAATTATTGATTGCTTGTGAAATTAATAATTTCCCAGTTGACTTGAATAAAATTTTGTCCCACTTAAACTTGTCACTAGAAGAAACAAATTTTGATAATGAAATATCTGGGATTTTAAATGTAAAAAAAAGAATTATATACGTAGAAAAAGACCATTCGCAACCGCGAAAAAATTTTACAATTGCACATGAATTAGGTCATTATTGTATGCATCAAGATATCTCGAATACGTTTGAGGACAAAATATTTTTACGGACAAGTTCGGTAGATTTATATGAGTCACAAGCAAATAAATTCGCTGCAGAATTATTGATGCCAAGAGATATATTTATGAAAATTATTAAAGAGGATGTTGATACAATTGAAAAATTGGCAGTCTTTTTTAATGTTTCAACTCTTGCAGTTCGAGTTAGAGCAAAGCAACTTAATCTTAAAGGGCATGGATTATGATTTTAGGGAAAAAATATATTCCAATAATAAAAACAGGGGAATCTGAACTAAGAGCAATAAAAGATATTAATGTCGCAATAAAAGATATTATGCTACCATTGTTTGAATTAACAAGAGGTAGAAAAAATCCAAAAGCGGATGAAGGAAGTATAAAAAGTAGTTTATCTTTTTTAGAATGTCACTTTAAAGAAGTACCTTTTATATTAGATTTGACTCTGGATGAAAAGCTTACTAATACGGAGATTAAAGCATTATTCTCTAGTAAAAACAATTATTCAAATTGGGTAAATTTCTGCCTTGAACAAAAAAAAATATTTAAAAACATTCTTCCCGTTGTTCAAATGATAGAAGAAAGTAATTATGATGAATATATTAATAAACTAAAAATACAAGTAAAATCTTTATGTGATAATTTTCAATATGTTGTTTTTAGAGCACATAATGAAGCTGTCGCAAAAAATGTTATTCTTGATATTAATAATATAATTAAGTCTAACGTGTCTAACAGCATACAAGATAAAATTATATTTATTTTTGATTTTAAATATATAAACAACACAACGCAAGGTATTGAAATAACACAACAAATAATAAATGTTTTAAAAAAAATTGGAGTAAACAATATTGTAATTTCTTCTACATCTTTTCCGGAAAATGTATCAGATCATATGAGTATAAGTGATTTTGTAAAGTTTAAAATTAAGGAAATTGACTTTTTCAGGAATTGCGTTGAAGGTATATCAAATAATAATATAACATATAGCGATTATGCGACAGTAAATCCTGTGCGTAATGATAATGTTGTATTTGCAAAAGGGTGGATACCAAGAATAGATGTTCCAGCTTTAGATGATTTTATATATTGTAGACGTATGCGTAGGGATAAAAAGGCTACTTATGCGGATGCATACATAAGTCTTGCGCAGAAAGTGGTAAAATCTGACTATTTTAACGATTTAATAGAAAATGAAATATCCTGCTGGGGTATGCAAGAGATAATAAATGCAAGCGAAGGTAATGTCGGAGGTTCATCACCAAGATTTTGGATTTCTGTTAGAGTTAATATATACTTGCATATAATTAAAAATATACTTAATAAAGTTTATCGGTAGTAATATTCCCTGTTAAAGTTTTTAAATCCTCTATCATTATGCTATCTTTAGATGTATCAATTAAAAATAAGTTATATAAACGAGTATAGCGTTTTTCTAATGTTTTATATGCTAGCTCTTGTATTTTCTTTTTTGAGCATTTATTAGAAACTATGTTGCGATATTTAAATACTGATGTTCTGTTAATTTTAGGGATTTGTATTAGATTTTTCATTTCATTTTTATGTAAAAATTCTACTAAATTATCTTTAGAGATTATTTTGGATAATGTAGGATTTTTTATTATCTTAAATTTTAATTTTTCATACAAAATAATTCCTATATTGTATTGAGATAAAATATCTATTTGCTTTTTATGTTTCGCTGTTAATACTATATATGTATAGTTAAAAGTAGTCATATAATGGTTTAATTGAACATTTATGTCTATAAAATTATCAGAATCACTTTTCAATTCATAAGCAAATATTTTGTTATTTTTTAACATGACAATATCGGCTCTACATTTGTCTACAGAAAATAAAACTTCGTTTCCTAATATAATATTTTCTGCTTTGTATTTTTTAATTAACCAATTTATAAATTCAACTTTTAAATTATTTGCATTCATACATACATTATAAAACAAATTTAACAATTGCGTAAAAAGCCAAATAATTATTTACCCTGTTACAAATAATCATCTAGAGTGTGTCTTTACAGCTGTGTAGTTTGACGAGTAGTACGGTTTTGTCAGCTTGACTGTTTTATTTCCTGAAACTCGCTCGTTGTAGGGGTTTTGAAGGTCGGAAGTGCAACTTTACCCAAAAAAACGATTTACTCATATTTACTCATATTTACTCATATTTACTCATTATTTACTCGCACCGGCAGATTATTTTCTGTTAATTTTCTTCAATAATTTTTATTTCTTCATCGGTTAGGTTGTAGAGTTTATAGACTTCTTGGTCGATTTGTTTGTCGAGAGTGTCGATTTGCTGTTTAATTTTGTTTAATTGTTCGGATTTTTTCTTGTACCAATTAATTAATTCTTCCTTTTGGCTCAAAGATAATTTGACCTTTTGTTTTTCAAGTTCTTCCAAAAATGGATGAATACCAAGAATATAGAATTTTTCTAAATTTTGAGAAATTTTCTTTGGCTGATATTCGGATTTTATAAGTTCTAATGCAGAATTAATTCCCTCACGCAACTGTTTATTTAACTCAATCATTTGTTCTGCTTTATTTGCAAGACTTTGCTGCTGTTCAGCAGTTGCTGTTGGAAATCTAAAGCTTTTTAAGTACGAAGTTTTAAACCTGAAATATCCACCTCTTAATGTCGTACCTGTATTCTGCAAAAAGAACCAAATTATTTTTGAATTTAGAATTGCTATTAAATACCTGTAATCAAAATTGCAATCAGCCTTTTTTACAAAAGCATATGCTGTATCATTGTAATAATAATTACCTCTTGTATCTAATACCATGCTTGTTCCGTAACATACGTCAGGGGTTATAATTTTTATAGATTCAAGATTTTCATAGTTCCTATTATTCCAAAGTGCATACCAATATGCATAAGTCATATTTGCACTACCACGATTTTCAAGGCGTTCTTTAATTGAGTTCAAATACTCATAACACATAGAATATGTGTTTTTAAAAGTATATTCATCAATTAAAACATTATCTTTGTATGGATAAATAATATACTGATTATTAAATGTTATATCGTATTTCCCAATATCTTGTCCCGTTATTAGTTTTTTAATAATGCATTTTTCAATTTTAACTCTTGAACTTGTAACCTCTGAAAAACCTTCAACGACATTATCATATTCAATACAATCTTTCAAACAAAATGCTTTATTATCTCCTGTTACAATACCTTGATATATTCCTTTAAATATTTCATCAATAGTGTATTTTGCCTCAAAAATTTTATTTAAAATATTTTCATTTTGCTTATTTGTAAATATCCACTTGTCTTTTTCTAATAAATTATTATCAAAATCAGAAAATTCAACATTAAACAATTCTTTTGGAGAACATTGTGCAAATTTTATACAGTCGTTCTGCTTTTTAGTCAATGTTAGTATGCAAGTATAAGTTGCAGCATCTTCAAATACTATCTCTGAACCAAAATGAACAATTGAGGACAATGCCTTATTATCTGCAATTAATTTTCTTATACCACGACCAAAGTCCGAATTTATAAATTTATTTGGCAGAATAAAACAGAGTTTTCCATTTGGTTTCAACAATTTAAACGCTCTTTCAATAAACAAAACATACATATC
>CAYLHN010000121.1:0-5396 GCA_964383455.1 uncultured Muribaculaceae bacterium
TATTTAAAATTTTAATTAACCTTTTACTGCGCCTTCGTTTTCACCTGAAATAAAATATTTTTGCATTGCTAAAAAGAAAATTAAAATTGGAACAGTTGATAAAATTGAACCTGCAGCAATAAATCTCCAATTAGAACTGAACATTCCTTGCAAATTGTTTACACCTACAGGCAAAGTATACATTGATTCTTTTGTCAAAACAATGCTTGGCCACAAAAATTCACCCCATGAGCCGATAAAAGTAAATATTGCCAAGACTGCAAGCGAAGGTTTTACCATAGGAATTAAAACTTTCCAAAATACCTGAAAAACATTACATCCATCGACAATTGCAGCTTCTTCCATTTCTTTTGGAATACCCAAAAATGCCTGACGCATTAAAAATATACCAAATGCACTTACGGCAAAAGGCATTACAAGCCCCATAAATCCCATAAAATTGTTCACCGTATCCATCATATTCAATTTTATAGTAATCAAATATACAGGAAGCATGATTGCCTGAAAAGGTATCATAATTGTCGCAAGTATAGCAAAAAACGTTATTTTTTTTCCTGAAAAATTCATTCTTGCCAAAGGATACGCAGCCAAAGAAGATAGAATTAAATTTAGAATAACAGTAGCACCCGCAACAATCATACTATTCCAAAAATAAGCCATAAAATTAACTTTTTTCCAAACTCCAATATAATTTTCCCATGTAAAATCGTTCGGAATAATTGACGGCGGATATGCAAAAATATTTTCGCCTGCGCCTTTTAATGAAGTTGAAATCAGCCATATAAAAGGAAATATTGACAATATGGAAACAAATATCAATATAAAATGGGATGTAAATTTTTCCAAAAATCTTTTCATAAACTACAAACTAACCGCCGGGACACATGCTTTCCCAATCAATATCATCTTCGTCTTCACCCGGTTCAGGGATTTCGTCTCCATCTTCGAGCATCAGCATTAATTGAAGTTTTAATTGATGTTTATAATTTTCAAGAGCTTTTTCGCGAGTTTTTGCACAAAATGCAAAACTTGGAATTTCTTTAATTTCAATATAGTGATACGGATTACCGTTAAAATCTAAATCCGTCCCTTCTATTAAAGTCCAATCAAGGTTTAAATAATATTCTAAATCTTTATTCATTAGCAAAATCCTCACTTAAAGGCTGGTTAATCATAATACCTTCGCCGCCGATAACTTCAACTTGTTTTCCGTCAAGCTGCAAGTAAAGCGGTAAATTTGAATTAATTTTTACGGTTTTAATTAACTGAAATAATCTTTTATAAAGACTATCGGTTCCGCCGCCGTTTTCAAAATCAGAAGTTAAGTTAATAACAACTCTGGATGGCGATTCAGTTAGTGATATCATTCTTGTACCACTTGGAATTTCAGAATATACACCTTTTTTCTTTTCTTTATCAGACGGGCCGTTAATCAAAGCTTTAACCGCAAACTTTAATTTTGAGCCATATTCAGGAATATATTCTCTTTTTACTGCTCTATATACTTCTTCACCGTTTGAATTATGAGCGATAAAATACACATTAACATCTTCATATTTTATTTCTGTTGATGTTTCCGGAACATCATCCGGCACACGTTCTGAGACTTCAGTATTTTTATTATTATCACTAATAGCATTTTCACTTGGGAAGAATGCAATTTTCACATAAATAGCCAATAAAATTAATACAATAATAAATGTTAGTTTCAAAAATGTATTCATGATACTCCTATTTAATACTTTCTACCGTGTTTTTTGGAACAAATAAAGTCCCTTCCAAAATCAGTTTATCACCTTTGATATCTAAAGAATCAATTGCGATCTTTGAATCTTTATTGTTCAACACATTAACAGTATAACTCAAAGGATTTATTGTGTTAAGCATATTTGTAAATTGTGTCAGATTAATTTTCTTATTTAAATTTTCTATTGTTACATGAGAAAGTACGAATTTGCCGTTTTTAACACTTAATTGAGTCGATACATCCATATTCAAAGGCAAAGAATAGTTAAACATTTTATTATCCATTTTCAATGAAAATAAAAATTTATCATCGTTAAATTTTACATTTACGTCTTTTAATTCCATTAAATTCAAACCGCTGACTTTAACATTTAACGAATGCAAAAACTTTAAATAATTTTTTGATAAAACTGTTTTTTGTAAATCTTCATCCGTAACCGTCATTGAATAATTCATACCGAAATTTTCTTTAAATTTAATATCCTTTTTGGTTGCAATTACATAATTAAAATCACAAATTGTTTCAGCATTAAATTTAGATACATAAACGCCGTCAAAATTTAAATCTTTTCCTGTAATTTTCAAAGACTTAAAACGGCCTGATGCTAAATCTTTTGCACTAAAGGATTTCATTTTCACCTTAAAACCTTTTTGTACGCCTGTAGAATTAACCAATTCTTTTTTTATGATTGAATTTGCAATTGAATGTGCTAATGGGGTCATACCAGTTGCTGCGGTCAAAAAGCGCATTCCTTTGGTCGACAAATCATAGGGCTGAGCACACATGCCTGACAAATCAGCTGCTAATACAGTCGAAGAAGACAAAAATAAGCTTACAACAACTATCCCTAAAATTTTTTTAATCATCATTAAATACCTTATTTGCCTTTATTAAACCGTTATCATACTGTGCAACAGCTTTTATTTTACCATTATAAACCAAAATAATAAAATCGTCATATTTAATACTTTTGTTAAGCAAATGCTGACCGTATGAAATTTTTTCGTTTTCAGCCTCATTTAATTCATATATCGGCAAATTTAACATATCTAACGGGTATATTAAATTATTTTCAACATCACAATTTGATTTAAAATCAAGCATTTTTACGGCACTGTCAACGTCAAATTTACCGGCCTTTGTCCTTATTAACCGTGACAGATGCGCTCCGCAAGACAGATTTTCACCTAAATCATTTGCTATTGAACGAATATAAGTTCCTTTTGAGCATTCAATATATATTTGCGCAATTTGAGTTTCAAAATCAAAATTTTTAAGTTCAATTTTGTAAATTACAACTTTTCTTGATTTTACCTCAACAGCTTTACCTTCTCTTGCGTATTCGTATAATTTTTTTCCATCAACTTTTATTGCGGAATAAATAGGCGGAATTTGTTCAATTTCACCTTCAAAATTTTTGAGTGCCTCTTTAATTTCATCTTTTGTTATTTTTTTATCACTTTCGTAAGTGATATCACCTTCGGTATCATAAGTGTCAGTTGATTTACCAAACTGAACAAATGCAAGATATGCTTTATCATCAGGCAAATATTCAATTAATCTTGTAGATTTACCTATGCATATTGGTAAAACGCCTTCAGCAAATGGGTCTAAAGTTCCTGTGTGACCGATTTGTTTAATTTTTAACAGCTTACGAAAATAAGCAACTACATCGTGTGAGGTTTTGCCTACAGGTTTATATACATTTAAAAAGCCAAACAATTAAACTTCTCCGCGAGAAATCTTTTCTAAAATTTCATTAACTCTTGAACCGCGTTCAATTGAATTATCTTGAATAAATCTTAATTCAGGAGTAAGTCTTAATCTTATTCTTTTACCGACTTCGTATCTTACTCTTGAAACATTTTGATTAATTATATTAACAGATTTTTCTTTTTGTTCATCAGAACCAAATACACTATAAAAAACTTTGGCAAAAGAGTTATCATGGCTTACTTCAACATCTGTTATAGACACAACACCCTCAAGACCTCTGATTTCTTTTCTAAGAATATCAGAGATTTCACGCATTAACTCTTTTCTTACTCTTTCATTGCGTAAACTGCTGCTCATATTTGTCACCTATAAATTATAAACTTGAACGTTCAACTTCTTCAGTTGTAGAAACTTCAATAATATCGCCTTCCTGAATATCGTTGAATTTAGCAAAAGAAATACCGCATTCAAATCCTTGTGCGACTTCTTTAACATCATCTTTGAAACGTTTCAACTGATCAATTGCACCGCGGAAGATTTCTTGTCCGTTACGAACCAATACAGCAGTTTTGTTACGCAAAATTTTACCTTCAAGGACATAACAACCTGCAATTTTTGTAGTCTTACCAATTGTAAATACTTGTCTGATTTCAGCCTTACCAAGAGCAACCTCTTTAATTTCAGGTTCAAGTAATGACAACATTGTTTTTTCCATATCTTCAAGAATTTGATAAATAATATCATATTTCTTAATTGTAACGTGTTCTCTTTCAGCTGCTGCAAGCGCATTTGAATCTTCTTTTACGGTAAAACCTAAAATCAAAGCTTTTGATGCTGAAGCTAACATAACGTCAGCCTCTGAAATATCACCTACACCAACGTGAATAATTTTTGTTGCAATTTCATCAGATTCCATCTGAGCAATTGCCTGAGAAACAGCTTCTGCAGCGCCGTGAGTATTTGCTTTGATAATCAAATTCAATTGAGGAATATTATCTTCACCTGAAACAGCTTCTTTTCTGATATGAGCAGGCAGCATTTCGTCAAGACGTTTTGTTCTTTCTGTTTCTTTACGTTTTTCAATTATTGCTTTCATTTCTTTTTCATTAGCAACAACTTCAAATGTATCACCTGCTTGAGGAACTTCAGTCAACCCTAAGATTTCAACAGGAGTTGAAGGTTCTGCGTCTTTAATTTTTTCACCTGAATCGGAAATTAAAGCCCTAGCCCTTCCGCAAGCTGTACCTACTACAACACAGTTGCCAACTGACAATGTGCCGTTTTGAACTAACAATGTTGCAACAGGCCCTTTACCTTTGTCTAAATTAGCTTCAATAACAACACCGCTTGCCATAGCCTTTGGATTAGCTTTCAAATCTTGCATATCAGCAACAAGTAAAATATATTCTAATAATTCATCAATACCCTGCCTTTGCAATGCTGAAACATTACAAGTAATCGTATCTCCACCCCAAGCTTCAGGAACAAGACCGTGTTCTGTTAATTGAGTTAAAATTCTGTCAGGATCAGCACCTGCTTTATCAATTTTATTAACCGCAACAATAATTGGAATTTCAGCAGCTTTAGCATGGTTAATAGCTTCAATTGTTTGAGGCATAATACCGTCATCAGCGGCAACAACAAGAATTGCGATATCAGTTGCTTTTGCACCTCTTGCACGCATTTCCGTAAACGCTTCGTGACCAGGGGTATCTAAAAATACAACTTTTCTGTCATTCAGATAAATTGTATAAGCACCAATAGATTGAGTAATACCGCCGACTTCCGTGTTAACAATTTTGTGTTTTGAAGCTCTAATGCTATCGAGTAAAGTTGTTTTACCATGGTCAACGTGTCCAATAGTACCAATAACTGTAGCACGATATACCATATTTTTTTCATCTTCTTTAAGTTTTTCTTTCTTTTCTTCTTT
>CAYLHN010000122.1:0-5340 GCA_964383455.1 uncultured Muribaculaceae bacterium
TTGAATATGGAACGTAATCTTAGATGTTAGCAGTTAATTTAATAGCTTAAATCCATTCCTGACTCCGCACTAAAATCTTTTAATTCTTTTATTTTTAGTTCTATATCCATTAAAGGTTTTTCAAAATCAAACATTTTTTGTCCTCTCGATTTCAATTACTCTTCTTCTGGAACCATGTAACTATGTAAATCCAATATTTTTGAAATATTATCTCTTAAATCTTTCCTTTTTGAAATAATATCAATTTGGCCATATTTTAGCAGATATTCTGCGGTTTGGAAACCTGACGGAAGTTTTTGGTGAATTGTTTGTTCAATTACTCTTCTTCCTGCAAACCCTATTCTTGCTCCCTGTTCAGCAATAATAATGTCGCCTAAAGTTCCAAAACTTGCTGTCACACCGCCAAAAGTAGGTTCTGTTAACAAACAAATATAAAGAATTTTTTCTTCATCCATTTTTGCACATGCACAAGAAGTTTTTGCCATTTGCATAAGACTTAATGCGCTTTCCTGCATTCTTGCTCCGCCTGATGAAGTTATTGCAAGCATAGGAATATGTTTTTCAATTGCTGTTTCCATTATTTTGGTAACTTTTTCGCCTACAACACTACCCATTGAACCGCCCATAAATTCAAAATCCATAACGGCAGCTGCTATTTCATGTCCTTTTATTTTTCCCGTACCTGTAATAACAGCATCATTTAAATCGGTTTTTTCAACAGCTTTTTTTAATCTATCCGTATAAGATTCTGTATCAGTAAAATTAAGCGGATCTGTAGGGCGTATATCATTGTAAAGCTCAACAAAACTATCTTCATCAAATAATTGTTTTATTCTGTCTTTTGCACCAATTCTAAAATGATAGTCGCATTGAGGACATACCATCATATTTTCTTCTAAGTCTTTATTTGTTATTTGGGCTCCGCAATGAACACATTTCGTCCATAAACCCGGAAATGTTATATTTTCAACTTTTACTTCGGTTGTACGACGTTCGATTTGTGCTTCTTTACGTTTATCAAACCATTCCTGAATACTCATATAATTGTTCCTTTATTCATGCAAAAACTAAATTGCATTTTTATGTACCAACCAAATAACATTATACATCAAATTCAAAATAGTCAAATTTTTAATCTTTTTTATCTCTTTTTTTACCTAAATATCGCATAACATTATCAGACAAATGAATGTTTTGTAAAGACAAATTGTATTTCTTCAAATCAGCAATATTTGTTTGTTCGGTTAACAAATCTTTTTTACCTTGAACTAAAAAAGCAGATTCCTTCTTTACGGACTCATTCGGATTTTCTTGCTGAAGCATGTATTTTGTAATAATTTCATCAGGATATTGAGAACCAATTTTTAGCTGAGAGGCTAAATCACTTACTGTAGATCCTTGATTTAATTTATATAGCCATTGTATAGATGTCTTATCTCTTTCTGAAAGGTTTACAACTCCATACTTGTGAGGAGTATACATAATATCCGTATCATAAGGAGAATGTCCTAAACCAAGGGCATGACCAAATTCATGTAAAATTGTATGATAAACTTCATCTTCTGCCATATATTGCTGACACATAACTCCATCAGACAGTCCGATTGAAACCTCTGCGCCATATAATCTGTTTGAAGCATCATAATTAAATTGGCAATGACCAAGAGCTTTTCTGTCTATTCTTCTCCACTCTACATTAATATTTGATGCCAAAAGATTATCTACAAGTTTAAATTGAACTTTACCGGGGCAGGCTTTTTCCCATTCTTCACATGCTTTTATAACCATTGATTGATAAATATGGTTTTGACCCTGCTTTGTATAAAATTTCATGGGAGAAATGAAAACATTTAAAGGCATAAATGTCCAGCGCATTAATTGTCCTTTTTTATAACTTTCCTGTAAATATGTTTTCAATTCCATAATTTTATTGTATAATATTTTGTACTTATTAGCAATATAAAATAAATTTAAGGAGATATTATTATGGGTATGAATATGGCTAAGATGATGCAAATGGTTCAAAAAGCTCAAACCATTCAAAAAAAATTACAAGAAACTCAAGCAGAACTTGCACAAGCAGAATTTGAAGCCTCAACAGGCGGTGTTGTTGCTATTTGCGACGGACAAGGCAAATTTAAATCAATAAAAATTTCAAAAGAAGCAATAAACCCTGAAAACCCTGACTCTGTCGATGATGATACAATTGAAATGCTTGAAGATGTTATTTCTACTGCAATAAAACAAGCAAGTGAAAAAGCTGTTGCGGAAATGGAAACAAAAATGAAAGCAGCAACAGGTGGTATTAGTATTCCGGGATTATTCTAATGATTTACCCAAAATCTATCGCCACACTAATTGAACAATTTCAGAAATTTCCGTCTGTTGGGCCAAAATCTGCCCAAAGAATGGCTTTTCACTTATTAAAAATGCCCTATTCTGAAGTTGAAAAATTTGCAACGGCGGTTGTTGAAGCTAAAAAAAGTACAGTTGCGTGTGAAATTTGCTATAATCTTTCTTCCACCAGTCCTTGTGAAATTTGTTCATCAACTTCCAGAGATAGAAGTACAATCTGTGTTGTCGGGGAAACAAAAGATTTAATTGCGATAGAAAAAACAAACGAATATAAAGGACTATATCATGTTCTTCAAGGTTTAATTTCACCAATTGACGGAATAGGCGCAGAAGACATAAGAATAAAGGAGCTTTTAAAACGTTTGACTGACGAGAATGTTAAAGAATTGATTTTAGCGCTAAGTCCATCAGTTGAAGGCGAAGCAACAAGTTTGTATTTAACAAAACTCGTTAAACCGTTTGGGATAAAAGTTTCAAGAATAGCCTTCGGTCTGCCTGTTGGAACAGATTTGGAATATGCGGATGAAATAACTCTTGCAAAAGCATTAGAAGGCCGAAGAGAAGTTTAATTGTCCGAAAAGATATTGCAAGCAGTTTTTCATTTTTATATAATATATTTATATGTCTATATTAGAATTAAAAAATTTGAATGTCGAATATAAAACCAAAAACAATATTTTTGGAGACGAAAATATCATTAACGCGGTTAATGATGTCTCTTTGACTGTTAAACGCGGTGAAATTTTAGCAATAGCAGGTGAATCAGGGTGCGGTAAATCAACACTTGCAAATGCAATTGCCCGTTTAGTTCCCGTAGAATCAGGAAAAATACTGTTTCACGGCGTAAATATTTTGGATTTGAAGGGTAATAAATTAAAAATATACCGACAAGCATTGCAAATGATTTTTCAAAATCCATATTCCAGTTTAAATCCTAAAATGAAAATAGGCGACATTTTAAAAGAACCTTTAAAAATTAATGAAGAGTTATGCATATATTCTGAAGATAACAGAGCTTTGCACGAACTTTCAAAAAAAGAAATTGATAATATAATTATAAATGTTTTGGAAACAGTCGGTCTTGATAAGTCCGTTATGAATTTATATCCTCACGAATTTTCAGGAGGACAAAGACAAAGAATTGCTATAGCAAGAGCTCTAATTCTCAAACCGGAATTTATAATCGCAGATGAACCCGTAAGTGCATTAGATGTAAGTATTCAAGCTCAAATAATAAATCTTTTGCTTGATTTAAAAAATAACTATAATTTGACTATATTATTTATTTCTCACGATATGAACGTAATAAGACATATTGCTGACAGAATAGCAGTAATGTATTTAGGCAAAATAGTTGAAATAGGAGAAACAGAACAAATTTTTCAACTGCCTCGCCATCCTTATACAAGAGCTCTTTTAAGTGCTTTACCAAGCTTTGAACAAAAAGAAAATATTTTGCTTTCAGGAGACATTCCATCTCCGACAGATTTACCCGAAGGTTGTAAATTCCATACAAGATGTGCTTATTGTATGGAAAAATGTAAAATTCAAGAACCCGAATTGATAACACTGTACAAAGGACATCAAGCAGCTTGTTTTTTAAATGAATTTTAATTTATTTTTATAGATAATATAAGTAAGGCGTGAAATAAATTCACGCCTTACTTAATAATTAAATCTATTACTTTTACATACCTTTTATAATTTCTAATAATAATGATTTAAATTTACTTTTTGCAGCATTTGCAGCCTCAATAACTTCTTGGTGAGAAAGAACTTCACCTGTAATTCCTGCTGCAGCATTTGAAATACAACTTATACCCAAAACTTTTATACCGCAATAATTTGCAACCATAGCTTCAGGAACAGTAGACATACCTACAGCATCTGCACCCAGTAATTTAACCATTTTTGTTTCTGATGGAGTTTCATAATTAGGGCCTGTTAATGCCATATATACGCCCTTTTTAAGATTTACATTCAATTTTTTAGCAGCTGACAATGCTAATTCTTGCAAATCTTTTTTATAAACTTCTGTCATATCAGGAAATCTTGGGCCTAAATCATCATCATTCGGGCCAATCAGAGGATTAACATGCATGAAATTGATGTGATCTGTAATCAGCATTAAATCAGATGCTTGAAATTCTCTGTTAATACCGCCTGCAGCATTAGTTACAATCAAGTTTTTAACACCGAGTTTTTTGAAAACTTTTACAGGATAAACAACTCTTTGAATAGGATGTCCTTCGTAATAATGATAACGACCCTGCATCATTACAACTTTTTTACCGCTGATTGTAGCAAAAACTAAATTACCTTTGTGTCCTTTTACGGTTGATGCCTCAAAACCCGGAATATCACCGTAAGGAATAACAAAATCACTGAAATCATCCGCAAAATCACCCAGGCCTGAACCTAAAATTAATGCTATTTCAGGATTAAAATTGTTTGTTTTCTCGTTCAAATAAGCAATTGTATCATCTAATTGCATAATATCTCCTAATTTAATTAACTCTAAAATAAAATTAACCTACAAGTCTGTTGTCATCAGCTTCTGAGGCTTTTACCATAATTGCGTGTTCTACGGCATTTTCTTTTTTAAATGCTGAGTTTTCAAAACCGTATTCATCAAAACCAAAATCTTCTCTTGCTTTTCTTGCTTGAGTTTCATCAACCAATTTTTTTGCTAATTCTGATATTTCGTATACTAATTGATATCTGTTTTCTGTATTTTCATTTAAATCCCAGGCAATTTTAATAATTTGATCCATTTGTAACCTCTTTTTTCTTCACAAAGTAATTTTATAATAGAAAAAAAATTTAATCAAGATTTAGTTTTTAAAGCCGGCCGTCCTGTTATCTAACAGGCCAATAACCTGATGGATACTACCTTTCAGGGGAATATAAATCCCCCTTCCGACTAATTTCCATATAGTCAAAAATGTAATTTAATTTATTTGTAAGATAAAAACAAGGAGAAAA
>CAYLHN010000123.1:0-5291 GCA_964383455.1 uncultured Muribaculaceae bacterium
CTTCTAATTCTTGTTTTTGTGCTTCCAATTGTCTGATTTCATTATCTAAATCTGCCAATGTTAATTCTGCAGCTGATATATCATTTTGAATTGCTGATGTTCTATCAGGATCATCCTGTGCACTTTGTAATTGGCCTCTTAAATTTGAAAGCTCTGTATTTACTCCGGATTTTCTTGTATTTGCTGCGCCTATACCTTGTTCCGTTCTTTGAATATTGCCGCTTGTTGTTTGAATATCGCTATTTGTTTGTTGAATATTTCCGTTATTTGTTTGAACATCGGACGCATTAGTTTGTTGCGCCTGAGAATTTGTTTGAACAGCTTGTGAATTGTTTTGTTGTTCTCCTGCATTTTGTTCAATGGCACCATTATTTGCTGCTGCTTCTTGACGTATTGCGTCTTGCTGCTGCCTTAATAATAAACTTCTTGATTCTGTACTGTTAATTGTTGGTCCCATACATACACCCCTTAAAATATTACATGTATTAAATCGGCTAATTTCTCATGAAACTTTAGCAAATTTGATTAACTCGTTAACAAATGTTAACAAGTTAATCAAATTTTTATATAGCGCTGTGTTTTATAACAAAATTCAGTTAATTTTAATAATAAAAAAGGACTCTTTTGAAGCCCTTTTAAATTTATTTCGCATATATTATATTATTAATCAACTATTTGAATTCTATTATCTGCTTTAACTTCGATTTCTTTACCTTCAGCAGTTAATTTTTTAATGTAAGCTGCAACCATTTTATCTTTATCAACATCAAATTTTTGTTCAACTTTACTCATTGATTCCAACATTGTAAAACCGTCACGACCCATTCCGTAATATTCATCCATTACAACTCTAAAAGTCTTATCTTCGCTTGGATTTTCAATATTTAAAGCTTGTTTATTACCGTTTTTATCAACAAATTCAGCTGAAAGTAATTCACCTTGTTTGTTCATTTTGTAATTCATGCCTGAAACTTGTAATATACCCGGTTTAGTTCCTGCATTAACTAATGAATGAGCACCGAATTTTAAAGCTTCAACAATGGTTTTTTCACTTAAAGGTGCAATCATAATGCCGTTTTTAAACGGAACAATACTTGAAATATCTCTTGTATTAATTGAACCAGGTTCAAATGTATTTCTTAAATTTGCAGAACCAATTATTGTTATATCTGCACCAGTGTAGTCTTTCATTGCATCTGCTACAAAATCTGCATGCGGATTTTCTTGAGCGATTCTGTTTTCAGGTTCAGGTTCTGCTGATTTGATAGTACCAACAGTTTCCGGTTTGCCTAAAATCTTTTCTGACAAATAAGTCATTACAAGATTTCTTCTCATATTTTTTGTTGGAGATACGTTATTTTGAACTTTTGTAATAACACCTTTTTCGTCAAATTCAAGATTTAAAACACCGATATTATCAGCATCTTTTCCGGCTTGAGTAATAACTACAGGATTGCCGTCTTTACCGTATAATAAGTTTTCGCCTTCTTTAACGTCTTTAATTAATTCGTGAGAGTGACCGCCTAAGATAACGTCAATACCTGATGTTTCTTGAGCCAATCTTTTTTCGTTAGCGTTACCTGCGTGTGAAATAACAATAACCTTATCAACACCTTGTTCTTGAAGTTTATTTACTTCTTCTTGAACATCTTTAATAGTTTTGTCAAAATCATCTACTTTGAAATCTTCATAATCTTTTGGTTTTGCAATTCTTGTAAACAAATCAGGAGGTAACAAACCGATTATACCGTATTTAGTACCGTCTTTTTCTTCGATATAAGATTTTTCAATTCTTTTGCTCATAGGATTTTTTTCGTCAATTTTAACATTTAATCCTAACATTTTATAATTTTTGTCTTTTGTTAAATCGTATAATTGTTTTGAATCGCCGTCACATTCGTGGTTACCAACTGCAGTTGCGGTAATACCAATCATTTGTAAGAATTTTGATGCGATAATATTAGGTTTAGTGCTTTCGCCAAGCATAATGTCGCCTGAAGAAAGTTTTAATTTATCTGTTTTTGTTGATGGAACGAATTGATCGAAAGCCTTTGAAGCATTGTATATTTTTTCCATCTTCATTGTTTGACCGTGTAAGTCGTTAATGTAAAAAATGCTTGTTTTAGTTGTTTTTGGAGCAGTTACAGGACTAGCACTAACAGAGTGTACCATGAAAATAAAACACCTTATTTCTACCTACAAATATATAAACACATGAAAACGCTTTTTTTTGCTAATATTTTACAAAAGCTTTAAGAAATGTTTACAAAAAATTTATTTTAATCTACAAATATAAAAAGTATCTTCGGAAGATAATACGCCAAATCTTATAATTGCACAATGGTCAAAATTTTTAATTTTACCATTTGAATAGTATTTTAAGGATTCTTTGTATGCTTTTATATCTTCTTGAAACGAGTATGGATTAAAAATTATATAAAGAGATTTTTCTTTTTCAAATATTTCTTTAACCTTATTTTCTAAATATTGAGAATGATAATAGTAATTTTCATACCCTAATTCCTCAACCATTAATGAATATTTTTCTCTAATATCATTTGGAATTGTAAATGCAACATATTTTACATCATTGCTTAAAAAAGGAGCAACAAAGCAAGCAGTTTGATTTCCACACAATACCGTAGCATTATGCTTAATTTTTGGGATATAGAATGTATTCACCACAATATGAATTTTTCTATCAACAACCCACGTATTAGTTTCAAAATAAAACATTGCACCTGACCAAATCAGAACTCCTACCAGTGCAGGATATATTATTTTTCCATTAAAAACTTTTTGGTATATCATTGATAAAGCAGTTATAACAACACTGCTAATAACAAATAATGCAATAACATATCTCAAACTACCAAATATTGCAGAATTAATGTAATATCCTAAAATAATATAAATTAAAAATATAATTAAAATATTGTTGTCTATAATTTTATTTAAAATTTTATTAAATGATTTAATTTTTCTAGTGGCAAAAAATATAATACAAGAAATAAATGTTAATATCATTTTTGGTTCAAAATAAATCGTTTCGTGTCCGATAAATTCATTTTTTATTGTATTTTTTAATGGAGCAAAAATATAATCAAAGAAATTTTTTGATAATAAATGACTATATTCAGTATTTGTATAATTGTTTATTTCTGCCATTGGTGATTTAAAAATATGATTGCTGTACGGGAACACCGGATTTTGGAAATGCGCCCATATTAAATATTTCCACCAGCCGTCTGTTATTAAAACACCCAAAACTCCACCCATAAACATCAACATCAGTATTATAAAATATTTTGAATCTTTTTTTAGATATATTAACGTACTTATAACCATTGGAACAGCAAATACTATAGATGAATTTTTTAAACCTATACCCAACCCCATAGCCAAAGCTGATAAAAATAACATTAAATATTTTTTTCTTAAATTTTCCTCAAAGATATATTTAATTTGTAAATATAGAGAAATTAAAATGATATTTGCAGACTGAATATCAGTAAAATCCATTCTCATGGTAAAAATTACAATAGGAGATATTATTGCAAGAAATAAGCTTGATAATATTCCCACATTTTTATATTTATCTTTGAATACAAAATCTGAAATTAAGTATGTTAAAAATAAGTATACACCATATTTAAAATTAGAAATAAATAAAAACCAATATGGATGAAGATTAAGTTTATCAATTAAGTAAAAATTTATTGTATCAAATATCGGATTAAAATAGCTTCGGGCTTGACAAGGTAAAAAATCTATACTTAACCTATTATTTAAAAAAGCCCATCCGCTATGATAGTGATAAGTATAAAAATCAAAATTTGGAGTTTGTACAAACAAAACACCGATAATACCGCTTATAATCAGGCATAACCATAAAATAAATAGTTTTTTTTCTAATTCATTTCTAAACCAAATCATTATTATCCTTATTCATAGCAAAGACAAAAGAAATTATCAATTGAAATTTACTGTGTTAATAATCACTTTTACATTTTGTGATTATTTTATACATTCTACTTTAAGATTAATTAAAAAACCTAGCTTTTATTAAGTATGTAAGATGCCTAAAACCATCACGCCAAGGACGTAAACGTGGGATTCTTCCTTCTATATCTTTGTAAAGAGAAATTGGAACTTCGACTATCTTAAACTTGTGTTTAGCAAATTCAACATATAATTCACTAGCAAATTCCATGCCTGTAGTCTTAAAATTTATTTTATCAAGACAAGATTTTCTCATCAATCTCATGCCGCATTGAGAATCTGAAATTTTTGTCCCATATAGCACATTTAATACAAATGTTAACGCAGGGTTGCCAATATAACGGTTTTTCCAAGGCATGGCACCTTTTTCGATATGACCTCTTATCCTTGAACCTGTAACCATATCTACATCAGATGACAACTTATTCCAAAGAAGCGGTATTTCTAAAAAATCATATGTGTTATCAGCATCGCCCATAGCAACATATTCACTTTCGGCATTTTGAAACCCGCATCTTAACGCATTTCCATAGCCTTTTTCAGCACAAAAAACAACTCGCGCACCATTTGATGTTGCAATCTCAGCAGTCTTATCTGTCGAACCGTTATCAACAACAAGAACTTCGCCCGTGATATTTAGCTGTTCAAATGCTTTTTTACATTTTTCTATACAAACAGCTATCGTTTCTTCTTCATTTAAACAAGGTATAACTACTGATAGATTCATTATTCTTCAATTCCATTTATAAAATTATACGTAGCGTCATTTGCCGGTACTAAAAATCCATCTTCATCGGCTTTAAATACATATATGTCGGCATCGTCACAATCTGTATTATAACTACCACCACAAATATTTTTGTTACCATATATGCTATCAAGGGTCATACTTTTTTTAGGTTCAGGAATTATAAAATAGCTGGGAGAAGTCGCACCTGCACAAGACATCCATACATTAGCTCCGCTGGACATTCTATAATATAGTGTATCTACCTCTGGAGAATAAGTGGTTGCTTCAACTTGGCGTCTAGAAAGCATTCTTCCGTTTTTAATAAAAGAAAATATTAAATCAGTATTCAATAAAATTTTCTCAGGTTCATCATTCTCATAAATTGCCAACGCTTCCTGATTGGCATGAGTTAAAGTTGCAATAGTTTTATTGATAATAGTTCGTTTCTTTACGGCACCCATTTTAGAATTTAAGTTTGGCAAAGTCAGTGCCGCAACAACGCCGATAATGCCGATTACGATTAATGTTTCAGCAAGAGTGAAGGCGGATTTCCAAGAGG
>CAYLHN010000124.1:0-5236 GCA_964383455.1 uncultured Muribaculaceae bacterium
AGTATCTTAGTGTCTTTAAATAATTAATAAATTTGTTTGATAGGTTGAAATCCTTGCTACAAGCGGGTTTTACCCCCCCCCGAAATTAAATTTTTGTGCATATTATGCCTCCTTTTTACTTATTACTACTCTATCATTATTTAGGTTTTTTCGTACGTTGTCAATCCTTATTTATTATTTATTTTACATTTATTTATATTCTTAGTATCTTAGTGCCTTAGTGCCTTAGTGCCTTATCTCTGTTCACAGACCTCAATTCACTAAATCTACAGTTCACTAGCCACCTGCCACTCATTTCTTATATTTTTGATAAAACAAACTCAATATCTTTGTCGCCACGACCTGAAAGATTTACTAAAATCTTTTCGTTTTGATGAAGTTTTGCCAGCTTTAAAGCGTAAGCAACCGCATGCGAACTTTCTAATGCCGGAATTATACCTTCTGCTCGAGACAATTCATAAAACGCTTCAATTGCTTCCTTATCGTTTATTACATCATATTTTACTCTGCCAATTTCGTGTAAATAACAGTGTTTTGGGCCAACTCCCGGATAATCCAAACCGCTTGCAACAGAATAAGCATTTGCAGGATTTCCGTTTTCATCTTGCAATAAAAGACATTTAAAGCCGTGCAAAATACCTTCTTTTCCGTATGTAATACTTGCAGCATTTTCACCTATTTTAACACCTTTCCCTAAAGGTTCAACACCATATAATTTAACGGTTTCATCATTCAAAAAACCGCTAAACATGCCAATAGCATTAGACCCACCGCCGACACATGCAACTACATGATTTGGCAAGGTTTCCGCTTGTTCTAAAAATTGTTCTCTTGCTTCGCGGCCGATAACAGATTGAAAATATTCAATAATCATAGGAAATGGATGCGGGCCAACTGCTGAACCTATTGCGTACATTGCAGTTTCATATTCTTTTGAATAAGCAATGAATGCCTCATCAACCGCCTCTTTTAATGTTTTTGTTCCGCTTTCGACAGATACTATATTCGCACCTAAAATTTTCATTCTGTCAACATTCGGTTTTTCTTTAATTATATCAACTGCACCCATATAAATATCACATTCCAGCCCCATAATTGCTGCAGCAGTTGCCGTTGCAACACCGTGTTGTCCTGCACCTGTTTCGGCGATTAATTTTTTCTTACCCATACGTTTTGCAAGCAACGCTTCACCTAATGAGTGGTTTATTTTGTGTGCACCTGTATGATTTAAGTCTTCTCGTTTAAAATAGATATCTGCACCGTATTTTTTTGATAAATTTTTTGCATAATAAACAGGACTAGGACGACCCGCATAATATTTCAACAAATAATTTAATTCGTCATTAAATTCTTTATCCTCTTTGGCTGATAAAAATTCTCTTGTAATTTTTTCAAATTCTTTTTTTAAACCTTCAGGCAGATAACTTCCGCCAAATTTACCGAAATAACCTTTTTCATCAGGAATTATATTATTTTGAACCATTTTTATTTTCTCCTTTTAAATATTTTACAATTACAGATTTTTCATTTTTCAATATCTTTGAACCTCTTGTAACCTTACACAAACTTACTTGTAGTTCTTTAGATATTTCCCTTTGAGTTTTACCCTCATTAAGCATATTTATAATACGCCATCGTTTTGAAAGTGTTTCAACTTCGGAATCTGTTAAAATTTCCAAAAGAAAATTATAAATATCTTTTTGAGAATTTATTTTACCTAAAATCTCTGATATATCCTTAATTTCATTCATATTTGCACCAAAATGTTACTATCTATAGAAACATTTTAAACCAAAGTTTTGTTTCTGTCAATAGTAACATTGGTAAATTTATTTTTACGCTTTCATACCAAGTTGTTCCATAACATAATCACATACAGAGTCCATTTCAGACCTGCTTTGGTATGAAGCTGATAATTTAATTCTTTGTTCTTTTTTTGTTAAATCGATTTCTTTATGATTTTTCAAATAATCTGTAAATGAATCTTGTTCGCTGCAAACAGTTATAGCAGAATCTTTGTATTTTGCCATTATGTCTTTTGTTCTTGGCATTGAGAAAAGATATGCATTTAAAATAGTTCTTACTGTTTTGTTTTCATCAGGATTTTCAGTATTAATCTTTCGTCCGTTTATAGTAATACTTTCAATAGGGTTTTTACCTCCGTTTAAGAAAAATTCTTTGTCATTTCTTACTGAATATTCCATGCCTGAAGCGCGTAATAACTGAGGGTCATTTTTAGAAGTTAAAAGAGAACCTGAAGTATTTTTCAAAACTTCAACAAGGTCTTTTTCTGTAATATCAACAACTTTTAAATCGTTGTTAAATGGAAGCATTGTATATTTTACATCATAGTTTGTAATTTTTCCTTCAGCACCGCCTCTGAAAGTTGATGCGTGATATAAAGAAATTTCTGCACCGTATTTTTTACCTGATTCTAACATCGCATCAGCAAAAGCATTTTGTAAAGGATTTTCTGTGTGACGTTCTAAATATGGCGACGGAGCGGAATAAGAACCTTTAACATCTGCAAGTTTTACTTTCTTACCCAATTCCTTATTCATTAATTGATTTGCAGTTTTTGATTCTTCAAAAATATTTAAATCAACCAATTTATTAACCATTTTATCTGTTTTCAAAACACCTTTATCATCAAATACAGCGTTCAGATAACCGACATATTCATTCATACCGCCCGCTTGTGTAATCATAACAGGTTCGTTTCTTTTTGACATAAGCAGATTTAATTTATGGTCGCTGTCTTTATCTTGAGGTGCTTTAGAGTTTACGCCGTCGATTTTAGTGTGTGTGTGACCGCCGACAATAATATCTACACCTTCGGTTTCACGTGCAACAGCCAAGTCGCCTTGTTCACCATAACCTAAGTGAGATAATAGGATAATTTTATTAACACCTTGTTTTTCAAGTTCTTTTGTTTCGTTGTTTATTGCTTTTATTGTTTCTTTTAAATCTTTTGGCTTAACATCTTTGTCTATTGTATTTATGTATGAATTGAACGGTGCAGCACCGATTACTGCAAACTTATGTCCGCCTTTCATAAACACTGCGGATTTTACGAGTTTTTTATCCTTTATGCTTTTTTGTAAAGGATTATCTTCTTTTACGTCGATATTTGCACAAACATTTTGAAATTTCGCTTTGTCTAAAGATTCAACTAAATTCTTTGTTCCGCCTGCAAATTCGTGATTACCTAGAGCAAGAGCATCTAAACCCATTTTGTTAAACAATTTAACCATTAATGAGTTACGTTGTTTATCTGAACCGAATAAACAGTCTCCTGCGGCAAGTGTCAACGATGGTGTGTTTTCGTTAGCTTTTACAAATTTATCGTGTGCTGTTTTAAATTTACTTAGTCTGTTAATATCTCCGTGCATGTCATTAGTGTAAAACAGGCCTAATTCAACTTCATTAGCCTTAGTTTTACCTTGCGGTTTAAAAGGATTTATTGATAAATTTGTATTAATCAAAGACACTATTTTACCTTAATCACACACTTACTTTAATAAACACATGTTTTATAAAAAAAGTGCGTAAATAGATGGTAATAATTAACAAAATTTACAAACTAATCACAAGTTTTTTTAGAGTGCCATTTTAATTGATCAGCACATCTTAAATAGTCCATATTGCCGTTCAAAAACGCCCAAGCTACAGAGTCATAAGACGAATCATAACCTCTGTCAGTATCTCTACTGCAACCCTTATCGACTTTAAAACCTTCTAAATAATAAGTACATCTGTCAAAATAACTAACACCATCCTCATCCGCAACTAAATCAAAATTATCAACACCTCTCATGTTTGGACCCGCATTAGGTCCATCAACATCTATATCAAACTTCCCAAGTACATTACCTGTGATATAATTTGGATTACGAATACAAACCGCAACTCCATTTGAAAGAATAAAAGTATAGTCACATTTGGATGAAGCATTCATTATATCATCAATTGTTTCACCATCAACATCTAACATTGGTTCAGTAGAAAAACATTCTGCAACATTTATTGTACAATTTTTTCTGACATTAAGAAAACTTGTAAGTATATCTCCGTAACACTGTCCTGCGGTTTTACTTTCACCGCAAGATTTAGCAGCATTCTCATTATTGCCATATTCAGCAACAACTTTGGAAACTGCAGTACTTAGTTGACTCATTGTAGATTTCAGTAAGGATATATTTTTATCTTCATTAATATTTTTATTCAAGTTTGGAATAGTAAGTGCTGCAATTAAACCTACTATTGCAACTGCAAGCAAAACTTCACCAAGTGTGAATCCTGATTTTTTATTTTTCATAGCTTAATACCTCATTTCGTAATGGTATATTATCATTAATTTTGTAACACGTCAATAATTATTTAAAGAATACCTGTTACATAAGATTTTAAATATTTAACTTATAATCCCCTCACCCGAATTTTAAATATTCGAGTAAACTCTCATTTAAAATTCATTCCCTCTCCCGACGGGAGAGGGCTATGGAGAGGGGTTGATAAATTACAACAACTTTAATGTATAAAAATGATATATACTTAAAGCGGTCAATTACTTAACTGACCGCTTTAATATTTTTCTTAATATCTACGCATTTTTTAATGTTTTTACTTTATCATCCATTGAATATTGCGGACAGAAACTTGCCAAATCATTATATTTGATAGTAATTCTGTTATCTTTTGATTTTG
This sequence comes from uncultured Muribaculaceae bacterium, assembly GCA_964383455.1. Classification (GTDB taxonomy): domain Bacteria; phylum Cyanobacteriota; class Vampirovibrionia; order Gastranaerophilales; family Gastranaerophilaceae; genus UBA6984. The sequence continues at coordinate 4,708 of CAYLHN010000124.1, forward strand.
CTAAATCTAATGAGCCTGTTTTTTCAAGATATTCTGTGAAAATTTCTTGTTGTTCGCCAACAACCTTAGCAGAATCTTTATATTTAGCCAAGATATCTTTTGAATAACCTGCAGCGAATAAATAATCATCAAATGCAACTTTTACTTTTTTATCAGCACTTGGATTTTTTGTATCAATAACTGCAGTTACGTTGCCGTTTTCATCTGTTAATTTTAATTCAGTTACTGCATTTTTACCTGCTGCTTGATCAACAGTGTATTTCATGCCTGCACATCTTAATAATGGAGGATCAACTTCACCGAAAACTTTTGATGCTGTAGCGTTTAATAAATCAACAACATCTTTTTCGCTCATTTCAGCAGCAACATATTTACTGTTATATGGTAACATTTCATATTTCAAGTTGTAATTTGTAAGTTCGCCTACAGCACCGCCTTTTACGGTATTTGTTGCGAATAAAACACCATGAACGCCTTGATTATTACCTCTTAAAAAAATATCATCAGCAATATTGTTATCCAAAGGATT
>CAYLHN010000125.1:0-5227 GCA_964383455.1 uncultured Muribaculaceae bacterium
TCACAGAAAAACTTAGTGCCCTAGTGCCTCAGTGCCTTAGAGCCTTTACCTTAGCCGAAACCCTCATTGTAATCGGCATAATCGGTGTTGTTGCAGCGTTGACATTACCGAATCTTAACCACGCAACAGGAGATAAAGAAGCAATTACAAGAGTAAAGAAAGCATATATGATGTTAACAGAATCTTTAGATAGAGCACAGGCAATTTATGGTCCTGTTGATACTTGGAATATAAAAAATAATGATACCGATAGAATGATAGAGTTTATAAAAATATCTAAAGATTGTGGATATTACATGCGCTCTAAAGATAATTCTTGTTTTGCAACAACTAATGTGAAATGGAAATCAGGCGGCGTTACAACTGCTACAATATATGGTGGTGGCGGATATTCGGGAATAGTTTCCAATGCAGGTCATGTACGCACTATTATTACTGCAGATAATATGTCTGTTATGTTTAATTGGTGGTACTATTTGTATTTTACTAACGAAAAAACAGCTTATATTACAGTTGATATAGATGGGCCCAAAAAAGGTGAAAACCGTTGGGGGTATGATTTGTTTATATTTCTTGTAAAAAACAATCAAATTGAACCGTGGCCTTGTATGAGTGGGCCTGATGATTGGTATAGTACATTTGCTACCGGCGGAGCTGCATCCGGTTGGGTTTTAAATTTTGATAATATGGCCTATAAATATACAACAGGTGGTACAGCCAGAAATTGTGCTGACAATCCGTCGATTATTTTGGATGGTGTAAACAACACATCTTGTCATTAATCTGCAATTTGTAAATATTTCTTAATATTCATTAAAGTTTTAAGTTTTATTGTCGATTACTTACATGAGAAGATATAAAATGAAGGTAGTCGTATGTCTCAACACATAGGAAAAATTGAAACTTTAGATGTTGCATCTATAGAAAATAAAATTTCTAAGGGTGCCGCATCTCTGTTTATTTCTGATGAACGTCAGGAAGAAATTATTAATTCTATCCATGAGGCAGCCTCTGAAATGGAACATGCTAATCAAGAAATTGATGTAGCAAACGATAAACTTACCTCATCTGACAGCTTAATTTCAGATGGTGAAACAAAAACAACAAATGCAAAAAGTTCTTCTCAAAAAGCACAAAATATGCAAAATTCTGCACCTTCCGAAAGTGAAATTTCTGTATTTGCAACTAACGCAGAAAGCTCAGCTTCATTTGCAGATACTCAAGATATGACAATTCAACAAGCTCAAAGCCAAGTTGAATTGGTTAATGCAAATTTACAATCACAAGAGGGTGTTACTTCAGGTTTGGATACTGCAGCAGGTCAGGCTTCAGCTTTAATGAATTCAAGTGCGTCAATAGCTGCAGAAATTGACGAATTACAAAATGACGGAAATGACGGCACAGGTGTCGGAACAAGCAGTGCATACTCATTAAAAACCGCAGTTGAGGCCGAAGAAATTAAACAAAAAGAGCAAAATAAAGGTAATGATAATACTTTAAAAGCAGATGCGAAATTATCTCAAATTCAAGCAAATGCATCTCAGGCCGACATGATAATGGCTCAAGCTGCAATGACAGGTGCCGCTATTCAGGCGTCAACACAACAAGGTTCACAAGCAATAATTCAGCAGCAGCCGGTATCAGATAGTGTAACAGCGTCAGGCGAGCAGGAAAAAAGCGGACTTGATCAAACAATGGAAGTTGCAAAGAAGATAGCAGGTGTCGGAAGTGCCATGGATACTGCAGGTACAGTTCTTAATGCAGTAGGTGTCGGTCTTCAAGCTGCCGGCGTTACAACTGTTGCAACAGGCGGGGCCGTAACAACTACAGGCGGTGTATTATCCGGTATCGGAGCCGGACTTACTGCCCTTGGAGCACCTTTATGTGCAGTGTTTGGCGCAGGGGTTCCAATTGTGGCAGCAGGCGGAACGACTACGGCAGGTGGCGCTACAACAACAGCTACAGGCGGAACAGTTATGACTGTAGGAGGAACGCTTAATGGTACAGGCAAAGCCATAAATGTTACTGCAAAATCTCTAACTACAGCAGGTAAGGCTATCAAAATAGGTACTAATGCTGCTCAAACTGTTGTTAATGTCGCTCAGGGTAAATGGGATAAAGCAATTACTTCTGCCGCTTCTCTTGCTGTAAGTACAACATCAACGATGAAGAGTGTATCTGCACTTTCTAAAGCCACTGACGGAAAGCTTGAAAAAATAGCAGATTTTGTCGATTCTCATAAAAATATTGTCGATAAAGCCATGACTGCAGCTTATGTTGTCAAAGACGGTACATCAGTTGTTAATGACATTAAAAATGGTGATGTAGTCGGTGCGATAGCTGATGCAACTTCTGCAATCTCATTCGGTACAGGATTTATTGACGGAAACAATACCGCAGCGATTATAGGAGATGTTGCTAACGGTATTTCAGGTGCTGCCGCTGCTTACAATGATGCTAAGAATGGTGCTGACGGATTTGACATTGCAATGGATGTTGCAAGTTCATTGGCTAACTTCGATGCTGCAGGTGCAAGAGCATCAGGCAGAGATTTTGAAATTGTTACGGACAAAGGCGAAAAAATTGTATCTGCTACCGATAAAGAAAGTAATTTCTTTAAAACGGCGGGTACTGCAAGAAGTGCTTATGATGCTCTTAAATCTGAAGGTAAAAAATCTAAAGCACCTGATCCTATCACAGGCCACGATTTATAATTTTATTTTTGATTTTTTATCATCTCAGCTATTTTTTCAAAAGCGGTTTGTGTTATAACATGCTCTATTCGGCATGCATTAATTTCGGCTTCTTCTTTTTCTATTTTTAAAATTTTTACAAAAAAATCGCATAAAATTCGGTGTTTATGTATCACATTCTTTGCAATTTCAATACCTTTTTCTGTCAGTTCAATAGGATGTTTTTTTTCATAAATAATATATTCTTTATGAGCAAGTTTCTGTAATGCTTCAGTTACCGAGGCTCTTGATACATTTAATTTTTTAGCTATATCTACAGCTTTAATTTTATGAGCAGATTCCAAATGCTCATAAATAGTTTCTAAATAATCTTCAATACTGGCAGAAATTTTTAAGTTCGGCATAATTAATATTTTAATACAAAATGTTTCAATTGTGACGTTTTATTATATAGTTGTTACAATTGTAATATTCTTGGAAATTCTTGCAGTAAGTGTGTGTTAAATGTATTTAAGTGTATTTCTTACAATTTAAACCTTGACAATTTATAAAAAAAAATGTAAAGTTTAATTAACTAATCGAGATAAGTTAGCAATTTTTATTTTTAGGGCTCTTTATAAATTCATAGTAAAGAAGACATGTGTAGGAAGGAATAGAATGCAAGTAAAAGCAATTTCACAATTGACACCGTTTACAGGCGCAAAAACAGTAAAAACAGAAAAGAAAGTACAAACAGCACAGACAAATCCTTTAGAAAAAGCTCCAATGCCGAGTGCGGAAACTTTGCAGGCAATGGTAGGTGTGAAACCTCAAAAGGGCGGTTTAAAAGGCGGTAAACCAACTCCTGAAGCTTTTTCAAGCTATGAAGCATCTCAATTGATTGCTGAATCAGGTGCTTTTTTGTCAAAACGTGATTATAAAAACGTAAAAAAAGTTCTTGCAAGAGGTGACGAACAAACAAGTAACGTTATGATGCAATTAGAACTTATTAAAAACGGTGATATTGAACCATCTACATTGAGCTGTTACTGGGAAACAGGTAAAATGAACGATAATCTTGCAAAAGATTTAGACATGGTTTATGAAGCAAGAAAATCAGGTAAAGATGTAGCCGATGTATATGTTCCAAATGTAAAATCTCAAGCTGAAGGTAACAAAACTACAAAAGTCGGAGATGTTTTCAAAGTTGCTGACCAAGATAAAATTTATGTAAAAACTGATGAAAATGAATCAAGACAATTAGATATGGACAAAAAAATGTTCATGAAATTGTTCCCGCCAGCTAAAAGATTTACAACTCAACAGCAAAGCATTGGTGATTGCTACTTAGTATCAACTTTGGGTACTTGTATGAACCACCCTAAAGCAAGAGTTGCATTATATGAAGCATTCCACCAAGATGGTGATGATGTAACTGTTAAATTCAAAAACGGTTACGGTGAATATAAATACAAAAATGCTGAAGTTCCAAAAGACAGAGTTCAAAAATACTCACTAAAAGGTTCAAACGGTATCAGAATTCTTGAAGACGCTTATGGCTTGGATTCTGTAAATAAAGCTGATACAAAATTCAGAGAAATAATGAACGATAAAATTGCTCAAAAACGCAAAGAAGTTCAAAAGGCTCCAATGGCTAAAAAAGCTGAAGCAATGGAATCTTTAAAAGGTCATCAAAAACGTTTAAATGATTATCTTGAAGCGAAAAAAGATCCAAACAGAACAGTTGTTGTTTGCCGTGATGATAACTACTATAACATCTACTATGAAGAAGATGAAAACGGTTTAAAATTCGCTGATTTGAAAGCTGATCCTGATAACAAAAGCGATAAATTCCAAAGAGCAGCTGATTTTTACAGAGGTTCTTTAGGCGGATATAACTTTGAAGTTATGGAAAGATTAGGTTTCGGCGGATTCAGACAATGGAATTTGAACTTTGAAGAAAAAGAAGTTAAAAAACAAATGATGCAGGACAACTTCAATGATAATTTCGTTATGACAGGTGGTACACGTGCTAACGGAAGCAGAGTTGAAAACCCTGTTGCAGAGTCAGCAGGTGTGTATGGTTTCCACGCATATACTCTTGAACCTCAAAAGGATGAAAGCGGTAACTTAAAAGTTAGATGTACAAATCCTTGGAACACATCTTACGATGCTGATATATCATATGATAAATTCTTAGAATACTATGATTCAGTTTCTATAATTGATGTAAACTCTTACGGTAAAAACTTACCATTGCAGGAACAACCTGTAAAATACGGTAAAAACGGTGCTATTATGGATGAAAATTCAAAAGATTCACCTGTAATATGGTACAACAATAATTTGAAAAATGCTCAAAAAGTAGAAGTTAAACAAGCATAGTCTAAATATAATCAAAAAGGGATTGTCCAGATTTTTTGGGCAATCCCTTTTTTAATTTGAAATTTAGCACGCAATTTTTTGCACCATTTAGCAAAGGCACTGAGGCAGTAAGAGCGTGAACGGTGGTGAGTGAGCAGAGATAAGATACTAAGATACTAAGGCAGTAAGGC
>CAYLHN010000126.1:0-5198 GCA_964383455.1 uncultured Muribaculaceae bacterium
AGTGTAATTACACTTGCAACATAGTTCTTAGCTGCTGCGACGCCCTTATCGAACATTTTAGCTAAACCGCCTGCTTTGTCAGCTACGATTGTAACCAATTGAGTTGCTGCAGGAACTGCATCACAAACTAAAGCTAAACCGTTTTTGTGAATTTTGTTCATATCTAAACCAGTCACATCTTTAGCATTTTGCCATTCTGTAATTCTGTGAGGGTGGTGATCGATATAAATTTGTTTTTTACTTCCTTCAATATAATCTTTGAATGCACCTGAAAATCTTGTTGGTGTAGGAACATCCATTGTCATTACAAGGTCATATTGTTTTTTAGGTTTACCTTGCAAAGGATTTGCGTCAAATAAATTGTTTGGATCTTTTAATTCTGCTAAATCTCTTTCAAGAACTTTTTGTTGTTCTTTTGAAGTTTCAGTATTAATTGATTTTAAAACTTCCAAGTTCTTTTCTAATGTTTGAATTTTGTCAGGATTGTAAGGTCTTTTTACTGCTTCAATACCAGGCATTTTATCACGGAATAAACCAGGAATTTTGTCATCAACAGCACAATCAATTTCTCTGTCAGGATAAGCAGCTTTTAAAGCTTCTTTCATTGCTACTACTGAACCTAATGTATCACCATCAGGTTTGCAGTGACCTAGAATCAAAATTCTTTTATTTTCAGGATTGTTGATTTCGTTAGAAATATTTGTAATAGCGTTTTTAATTTCTTTTACGCTTTCAGAGCCGTTTTCTTTTCCTTCAACTTCAAAAATTCTTTCTAGAACTTGTTCAGGAGTTTTTGCAGGTTGGTAAACCATAACTGCTTTTGAAATTTTTGGATCTTCTGAATTTAATAAACCGTTAAATGTGTCTGTTGCTTTTTGAGCTTCTCTTTTATCATTGCCGACATATTTTAATGCAACTCTCAAACCGATAGTAGGAGCACCTTTTGATGTACCTGCGATTACGTTTGCTAATTCAAATCTATAGTCTTGAGTTTTACCTTTCATAACAGGCATTAAAACTTCTGCCATTTCTTTTGGAACTTGCCCAACTTCACCGAATTTAGGATGAACTAAAGCTAAAGCTTTACCGTTACGGCCTCTTGTTTCTTTGCATCTTAAGGCATCGCCTTCTTTCCAGTTGCTGTTTGCCAATTGTACTACTGAATCATCTTCAGCTGTAGCACTTGCACCTTCTGTACCTAATTGGTGCTTTGATACACCTCTAACTCTGAATTGGATTGCAGGAGCGTCTTCTGTTGCTTTTGTTTCCATAGGGTTTTGTAATTTACCTGTGAATGCAACATGCAAAGCACTACCTTCTCTTCTTAAAGCAATTGGTTTATCTACTGCTTTTTTAGAAAGAGTAACAATATCTGTAGCGTATGTTAACTTTGGTCTAACTGTTTGTGTTTGTTGGATTTGTGGTTTTGATACGACTTGCAGATTTTGGATTTTTTCTAATTTCATTAGAATGCCTTTCAATTTATAAAGTAAACAAATATTTCGAAATTAATAAATTAAATACACACTACATAAAGTATAAGTATCCTCAAAAAAAAAATTGCTACACTTTGAGATTTTCATGACACATTTGTAATAAAACGTTACATATTTTTTGTGATATGCTATACTATAATATAATATGTAAATAAATTGATTTTTGTCGAGGCAATATGTCAATATCTGATGAAGCCGTCATTCAAATTAATGATTGGCTTGTAGAGTATAAAAATTCAACAGACATGAAGAAAAAAAAGCAATTACAAAATTTGATTGTTATTGCAACTATGCCTCTCGTAAAAAAAATAGCAAAATCGCTTGCAAGACGTTCAACCGACCCTGTTGATGATTTAGTTCAGGTCGGTTCACTCGGGCTTATTAAAGCCATTGAATTTTTCGATCCTGCAATAAGCTCTAAATTTAAAACTTATGCAAGCTACTTAATTACAGGCGAAATCAGACATTATTTACGAGACAAAGCATCAATGATTAAAGCTCCAAGAGAAATTCAAGAGCTTGCATTCAGAATCAGCAATGTGATAAAACAGTTAGCTGAAAACGGTATTGAAAATCCTACTAATGAACAAATCGCAGAAGCAATGGATTTACCTGTAAAAAAAATTAATGATGTTATAGAAGTTGACAGAAGAAAAAGTACAATTTCTCTTGACCAAATATACTCAAATAGTGAAGAAGACTGTTTTTCGCTTGCAGACAAAATTCCTGCGGGAGATTATCAAGAGTTTTTAAATGCATATGAAGAAAAAATGATGCTAAAACACGCTATTTCTGAATTACCGCAAAATTTAAAGGATGTTATTGAATTAAGTTATTACCAAGACTTAAATCAAAGAGAAATAGCTGAAAAATTAAACATTTCACAAATGCAGGTATCCAGAAGACTTAAACGTGCACTTGCCGAAATGTATAATATTATTACAGACAAAAACAACTACGAAAGAGACTAAAATATGAGTATAACTGCTGTCATTGGTATTTTTGTTCTTATAACAGGATTATGCATTGGAAGTTTCTTAAATGTAGTTATTTTAAGAGCGCTTAGCGGTGAGTCTATTGTATTTCCTGCATCTAAATGTCCAAAATGCCAGACTCCCTTAAAATGGTGGCACAATATACCGGTAATTTCTTATATATTTTTAAAAGGAAAATGTGCTTTTTGTAAAGAAAAAATTTCTATTCAATATCCTATAGTAGAGCTTGTAACAGGATTTTTATTTCTATTAGCATTTTTAAAATTCGGATATTCTTTCAACACATTTTTCTCAATACTTTTTTTATGCATGTTTGTTGTGATTTCCGTAATAGATATAAAAGAACATATTGCGTTTAATTTACACAGTTACATTTTATGCGGAATCGGATTAGTTTATAATTTCTTTAATTTCGGCAATTTATACGAAGGTTATACTTGGATTTTCCATACCTCTTTTGTTAATGCACTTTTAGGAATTCTTGTCGGCGCCGGAATTATTGCAATATATTTTGGACTGGGATACCTGTTTTTCAAAACAATGATTATAGGCCCGGGAGATATGTTCATAGCGGGTGCTTTAGGCGCTTGTTTCGGATGGAAATATATTTTGATAATTTTGGTATCAGCTTTGGCAATACAGGTTTTTGCATTTATACCAATGTTTTTCAAAAAGTTATTTGATAAAAAAGATTACCTGACTTTATTTGAATTTATTTTATTTGTAATTCTTGCTTGCGGAAATTATTTTTACACAAAATATTTTCAATCTGACAATTGCCTGATAAATGTATTAGTTTCGGTTATATTAATCACAGTCGGAATTATTTTATGCAAACGAATTCTTGATACTTTGCCTAAAAATCTGGTTGAACTAAATGAGGCAATGTTAAATGATGAACTCGATGAGCAAACTGCAGAACAAAATGAGATTTTCCATTTACCGTTTGGGCCTGCATTATGTATGGGTGCATTGCTATTTATGTTTTTGCATTAGAAAATAACAATTAAGCTTATTACCAAAAATACAGTTAAAAATATAAATATTGAAGCAACTTTAAGTATCGGCTCTTGCATTTGAATTGCTTCTTTAATATCTAATTGAACAATAATATCTCTTGAAAAATCGTTTTTAAAGTCATTTTTAGTTTTTTCAAAAGAATTGTTTATGGCATTTTTCACTTTATACATTCCCTCAAGTTCTGTACGCACAGGCGGATTTGATATAGCAAATTTTTTAAACCTTAAACTTTCCTCGTCAGTTAGTTCGCTGTCGAGATACGCTGACATTTTTTCTTTAAAATTTTCTCCGTAAGAAGAAATAGGAACAGATTTTTGAACTTCTATTTCATTTAACTGCTCTTTTGCACTATGAAAAGAATTAAATACTTTTGCCATCATTTCATATTTTTCTCTGCACGACTTACATTTGCATAAATGAGCTTGGATAAAATTAGTTATTTGATAACTTGTTTTACCGTCAATGTAAAATGAAAGCAATGCCACGACCTGACTGCATGCTAAACTATTATTTTGATTACTGTTATTCATTTAATTCTCCTTTAAATATAATCTTTTAAGCCATCCTGCAAACGGCTTCTTGCTCTTGAAATTCTTGATTTTACTGTTCCTACATTTGTTTTTGTAACTTCGGCAATTTCCTCATAAGATAACCCTTGTAATTCTCTCAATACTATTGGCACACGGAAATGTTCTGGCAATTGAGACATTTCGTGCTTAATCATTCTATCTAACTCATTAGAAATACATTTTTCCATTGGTTTGCACTTTTTATCAGGGATATAATTTTGCGGATTAGTAATATATCGTTCTGGATAATCTTCATTATTGTCATCTATAGAAATAATCTGCGGAATTCTGTTAATTTTTCGCAAATTATCATAAAAAAGATTCATTACTATATGATTAAGCCAGCTCCTGAAAGTTTTCGGATTTTTCAGATTAACTATGCTCCTTGCCATACGCATTAATGCCTCTTGCGTAAGATCATAGACATTATCATTTTTTTTATTTAAATAGGTAAATGTTGCAAAAATATTTTTCTGTTCACGCGAAATAAGTTCTTCCAAAGCTTTATAATCGTTTTTTGTAGCAAGAAGAACAATTTCATCTAACGGCATTTTTTTATACTGTGTTTTACCCAATTTCATAAATACAGATTAAAAAAATTCACAGTAAAATAACACACTCTTTATATTAAGATTGTCGGGTAATATTTTAAAAAGAACAATTTGAAATATTTAAAGATTTTTATTCAGTAGAATATTAATATCAAAATTTAAAATTTGTGCAATTTTTACAACAAGAAAAAATTTAGGATGTTGAAGTCCGCATTCTATAAGCGAAATTGTTCGTGTTGAGACGCCTGCTTTTTCCGCAAGTTTTTCTTGAGACAAATCATTTTTTATCCGTTCAATCTTTATTTTTTTGCCTAATAATTTCAAATCACACATAACTAAAACATGTTAAATCTTTACATAACTAAATTCTATGATATAATACTCATGCTATATAAAGTTTATATCATAATAAGTGAAGTTTTCATTCTGCACTTGTATGAATAAATAAGAGAAAAAACAAAAAAGAAAGGAAAAATTATGAAAAAAGCAACTCAGTTCACAGTTCACAATTCACAACTCACGATTCACAAAAAACTTAGTGCCTTAGTGCCTCAGTGCCTTAGAACA
>CAYLHN010000127.1:0-2686 GCA_964383455.1 uncultured Muribaculaceae bacterium
CATTGTCAGTGGCTCTATGAGCGTGCATTCCACATATCAGGGTGTTGAGTTTCCATATATCTAATCCAAGCAGGACAGCAAGATGTGAACATTGGTAACACACCGTTATTTGTAACTCTGTCAACAAACTCTGTTGCTTCTTCTGTAATAGTTAAGTCAGCAGAGAAGTTTGTATCAAAAATCATGTCAAAACCAATTTTTCTTAATGCTGCATAGATTTTACCAATTGTATTTTCACCCGGTTTAAGACCGAACATTTCACCAATTGCAACACGAACAGATGGAGCAATTTGAACAACAACTTTCTTTTCTTTGTTATTAATTTCATCCCAAACTTCGTCAACATTTGATTTAATAGTTAAAGCACCTGTTGGACAAACAGCCTGACATTGACCGCAGAATACACAATCAACCGCAGCTAAATCTCGGCCGTTCATTGGTTGAACTACTGTTCTTGAGCCTCTGTTTGCAAATCCTAATACTGAATGACCTTGGAATTCGCTGCATGCTCTAACACAAGCTCCGCATAATATACATTTATTAGGATCTCTGACGATTGACGGATTTCTGTCATCAATTTCTATCATTTCTTCTTTTGTTAATGTTGGATATTTGATTTTTCTTACGCCATATTCTTCAGAGTATTTTTGCAATTCACAGTTACCTGATTTTTCACAAGTTGTACATTCTCTGTCGTGGTTTGTAAGTAATAATTCAAGAACTGTTTTTCTGATTTTTCTAACTCTTTGAGAGTTAATACTTACTTTGATACCTGCTTCAGGAGGCATTGTACAAGAAGAATTTACCATAACTCTGCCGTTAGGATATTCAACTTCCACTACACACATACGGCAAGCACCGAATTGTGTTAAGTCAGGACGATAACAGAAAGTAGGTACATTCATGCCTGCTTTTCTGATAACTTCCAAAAGATTTGGCTCATTGGTAAATTCTACCTCTTTGCCTTCAATAAATAATGTTTTTTTATCTTCTGACATTTTATTTTTCCTTTCTTTTAAAGATACTAAAGCGCTAAGGCACTAAGGCACTAAGACTTCATTATCATTTAATTGCTTATTGTAGTAACTTATTAAACCAATTAACAAGGCACGAACTTTTGAAATTTGAAGTTCAATTGTTTCATAATTACTTATATATCCTAATTTTTGAGATATAACCATTTGAGTGTCAAGTTCTGCCAAAGAACCTAAAGCAATATCCAAGTATCTGAGAGTTTCTTTATCAGAATGCTTTACTGCGCCTTCAGAAATATTAGAAGGAACAGAAACAACACTTCTTCTAATTTGATTAGTGATGCCGTATAATTCTGTTTGCGGATAATTATTAGTAATTTCATATATATAAGTTACTAAATTTATCGATTCTTTCCAAACTTCTAAGTCTTTGTAGTACATTCTATATACCTCTTACTGCCTTACTGCCTTAGTATCCCAGTGCCTTATTCTTTGACAATTGCCTTGAACGGACAATTTGATAAACAAGCTTCGCACTTGATACATTTTGCCTGATCAATGTGATGAGGTTGTTTAACTGTACCTGAAATTGCGCCAACAGGGCAAGTTCTTGCACATTTTGTACAACCCTTACATTTATCTTCCTGAATTTTAATTGTTTTAAGAGCAGTACAAACACCTGCAGGACATTTTTTGTCAACAATGTGAGCAAGATATTCATCTTTAAAGTATTTCAAAGTAGATAATACAGGGTTAGGAGCCGTTTTACCTAAACCGCATAAAGAACCGTCTTTAACTGTATTAGCTAAATCTTCTAACACTTCCAAGTCTTTTAATTCGCCCTTACCTTGAACAATTTTTTCCAAGATTTTAAGCATATTTTTAGTACCTTCACGACAAGGAACGCATTTACCGCAAGATTCGTTTTTTGTAAAGTTCATAAAGAATCTTGCAACTTCAACCATACAAGTATCTTCAGCCATTACAACAAGACCGCCTGAACCTACCATAGCACCTGCTTTTGCCAAGCTATCGTAATCCATTGGTAAATCTAAATGTTCTTCTGTCAAACAACCGCCTGATGGGCCGCCGATTTGAACAGCTTTAAATTTTTTACCGCCTCTGATACCACCGCCGATATCAAAGATGATTTCTCTTAATGTAGTACCCATTGGTACTTCAATAAGACCTGTATTATTAACTTCACCTGTTAGAGCGAAAGTTTTTGTACCTTTTGCAGTTTCTGTACCCATTGATGCAAACCATTTTGCACCTTTTCTCATAATTACAGGTACATTAGCCAAAGTTTCTACGTTATTAATCAATGTAGGTCTTTGGAATAAACCTTTATTTGCAGGGAAAGGCGGTTTTGGTCTTGGCATACCGCGTTCACCTTCGATAGATGCGATTAATGCTGATTCTTCACCGCAAACGAAAGCTCCTGCACCTTCTTTAATGTGCAATTCGAATGAGAATTCAGTTCCGAAGATGTTTTTACCTAAGTAATGACGTTCTTCGGCGTCTGCAATAGCTTTTCTCAAACGTTTAATTGCAAGAGGATATTCGGCACGAACATAGATGTAACCTTCGTCAGCACCAATTGCAAATGCAGCAATTGCCATACCTTCCAGTAATTTGTGAGGGTCGCCTTCCATAACACTTCTATCCATGAATGCACCAGGGTCACCTTCATCACCGTTACATACAACATA
>CAYLHN010000127.1:2696-5108 GCA_964383455.1 uncultured Muribaculaceae bacterium
CCTCTGTTAGCAGCTGTAAATTTCCATTTTAAGCCTGTAGGAAAACCTGCACCGCCTCTGCCTTTTAATCCTGAATCCAAAATTTCTTGAATTACAGCATCCGGATTATTTTCTTTTAGAATATTAGCCAAAGCTTCATATCCGTGAACTGCGATAGCCTCATCTAAAGATTCAGCGTTGATTTTACCGCAATTTTCCAATGCTGTACGAGTTTGTTTTGCATAGAAATTAATATCATCATTCTTTTTAACGTGCTGCTGAGTTGCAGGGTCAGTATATAAAAGTCTTTCAACAGGTTGACCGCCAACGATGTGAGAATTAAAAATTTCTTCAACATCTTCAACTTTAACTTTTACATAGGTTGTGTGATATTCAGGTAAAACAACCAATACACCTTGTTCACAGAAACCGTGGCATCCTGTAGGTATAACTGTCATTTTATCGTGAGAAGTTAAAGTAGTAACATTTGCACCTAATTCTCTGAATTTTTCCATTACTTTTAAAGAACCGTTTGCAACACAACCTGTACCGCCGCAAACTAAAACTCTAAAACCTTGAGATTTTATTTGTTCTTGAGCTTTTTCCTGCTCTTTTTGAATATCTAAGTTTAATTCCATTATTTATTTTCCTCCTGAAGAATAGTATCTATAACTACTTTGATTGCATCAGATGTCATTTGAGGATAAACTTTATCGTTTACCATAACAACGGGAGCTAAACCGCAAGCACCTAAACAGCTAACAGTTTCTAAAGAAAAAAGACCGTCGTCGGTAGTAAATTTACCGTCTTTAAGGTCTAATCTTGCTCTAATTGCATTTAATACAGGCATTGAACCTCTAACGTGGCAAGCTGTACCATCACAGCATCTGATTTCATATTTACCTTTAGGGTCTAATGAAAATTGTGCATAGAAAGTAGCAACCCCAAACACTGTTGCAGGTGATAAGCCTTCCATTTTTGTTCCGATGTAAATCATTGCTTCTTCAGGCAAGTATCGGTAAACTTCCTGAACTTTTTGTAAAATCGCTATCAAATTTGACTTTTTACCACCGCAATTAGTGATAATTTCATCAATTTTTGAAAAATCGACTTTAGTTTGACTTCCGGTCATTCTTAATCTCCTTTTTCTTATATATACGTATAAATTAAAATGCTAAGATTTCACGATTAAACGTGGCCTGATATAATTATTACACAAATATATTTTAAATCAAATGGATATATAAATAAAAATTTTTAAAAAATTTCTTTAGATTATTGACAAAACAATTTTATTATGATTACAATATATTCATAAACACATTGTATTTAAGGCGACATGGCCAAGTGGTAAGGCAGAAGCCTGCAAAGCTTTTATCCCCCAGTTCGAATCTGGGTGTCGCCTTTTTAGATTTTATTTACAAGAGTTTTTATAAAAAATTAGCGCTCACATTTGTGAGCGCTAATTTTCAAGAATAGTTAAACTGGGCATACACGTCAAACATTATTTACAGCTTGTTTGAGTTTCCCAGTTGAGTTCGTCATAGCACTTTAGGTAATCGAGATTTTCATTTTCGATTACCCACGCTGTTGAATATTGACCTTTAGTGGAACCTTCTGTCAAATCTCCTGTCCATTTAAAAGGACAAGAAGAAGGATAAAGTTGATTGATGTTCAGACTGAACTCATCAGCAATTGCTTTGTTTACAGCAATTGCAAAATCGAATATATCATTTCCATACTGGTTTTTACCTTTATTTGGTCCATCTATATCAACTTTTATCTGTAAACTATTGGAACCACCAAAAGATAGCGACATACCATCAGGTAGCATTACCATATAATAACCATTCTGTTGTAAATCTTCTAAAAAATTTTCTACTATTTCATTTCCATCAACTTCAACATAAGGAGCAGTTGAGAAACAGCCAGCATCAGTTCCACAATCCTTAGATATCTTCATAAATTCGGTCACACGTTTTGCAAACCTTTCATAAACTTCAGGGTAATATATATCATCAAAATCATTAAACCAAGTATCAACATCGCCATAAACTACTTGAGCTCTATCAATAGCATCGGTTAAAGCTGAATATATTTTCTTAACTTTGGTAACTTTTTCTTTATCACCTGTTGCGTGGTTTAGATTTGGCAAAGTCAACGCTGCAACAACACCAATTATGCCGATGACGATTAATGTTTCAGCTAAAGTGAAGGCTCTAAGGCACTGAGGCACTAGGGCACTAAGTTTTTCTGTGAACTGTGAACGGTGAACTGTGAACTGACCGTCATTGCGAGTGAAACGAAGCAATCCATTACAAAATGTTCTAAAGCACTGAGGCACTAAGTTACTAAGGAATTTTCGTGCATTTAAATGTACGCTACAAGCTGTGAACAGATTTTGTTTAATAGTTGAATGGCTTAACAGTTGAA
>CAYLHN010000128.1:0-5063 GCA_964383455.1 uncultured Muribaculaceae bacterium
GTCCGCCCTTCACACACGGCTTACGCCCTCCTGCAAAATCTTTTGAACGATAATCCTTTCCGTTATCAATAATAACGTCTTTAGGCAGACCAAATTCTTCTGCTGCATAATAAAATGCCTGAAAAATTAAATCCGAATTCGGATTACCTGTTTGTAAAATCCAACCGAGCCATTTACCCGATTTGTAATCTCTCCAAACAGTAACCCACGGAAATACTACTTTATTCTTTTCATCATAACAAGCAACATCAATCTGCGCGTGGTCTGATACCCATACCTGATTACAGGTTATTGTTGAATAATCTCTATCAATAAAATTGTTATACTTTCTGTTCCAAGCAGCTTGACCGTTTCTTGCAAGATAAATACTCTGCTCAGGAATTTCTTTATCCAATCTGCGCTTAAATGCCATAAAGCTCGGAAAATTATTTCTGTCTGCACCAAGTTCTCTTACCGCATACCCTAAAGTCAAATCTCTGCAGCTTCTTAATGATGGACCGCCTTCAATTAAATATAGAGTTTTAAAGTATTCAAAATAATCATCAGGAACACAGGAGCCGACCAAATGCTGACCGTGTTTTGAAATTAATCCTGCAACTCCATATCTGAAATATCTTCTGCGCATCTTAATTAAAGACGGATAAGATGTTGTAAATTCTTCTTCATCGTTATTGTTCCAATTATCAATAAAAGCCTTTAATTCTTTACCTTTAAGTCCTGCAGAAGCATCCAAAATCCTGACATATTTTTCAGCTTGCAGCTTTGCCCAACTCGAGACTTCAGAATATTTTAAATCTACTGCCGTATCGCCAAAATACTTATCTTGAGCAAAATCCGGCATTGATTTTAACAATATAAAATAGTGAGCAACTTTGCCTTTTTTAACTATCTTAAAAACAAATTCACCCTTACGGCATTTCCTTTTTAAAGTCTGGCTGCTCAGACCTATCATTTCTGAAGCTTTATCTTTATCTACCCAAATATTTGTATTGTCCTTAGTGTTTTCCATAAATATCTATTCTAATTCTTACGTTTTTACTTTTAAAGAGCACTTAACATTGGTTCATAAATTTTATGCAAATTTTAAATGCCGGAAATCGCTAATAACTTGATTTTTAATTTTGGGGAATTTTATAAAAAATCGTTCTAAATTTTATCATTACTGATTTTTAACACTATCAAAATATTTGCAAAAAATTTACGAAGAAATATTAAGTGATATTGACAGAAATTCTGTTTGTATATAATAGGTTCAAATTCCCTTATATTTAGCCAGATTTTCTCATTTTATATTTTATTAAAATTTGAAAGATAAATATATTACCCAAGTATCTAATTTTTAATTTGAATTATCAAGTGTTGCTTCTTCTAAGTGAATACTAAATAACAAAGAGCCGAAAGTCAAAAACTTTCGGCTCTTTCACTATTTTTTATGCTTCTTTCCCCAAATGCACATTTCGTTTAGTATCGGAATTAAGGATTCACCTTTTTTAGATAATGAATACTCAACCTTTGGCGGGATTTGGGGATATTCATTTCTTACAATTAAATCGTCATGTTCAAGCTCTTTTAGGGTTGTACTTAATGTTTTATGAGATACAACACCGACTAACCGCTTCATTTCGTTGTATCGAATGACTTTAAATAAAGACAGAGCATACAAAACGGTCAATTTATATTTTCCGTTAATTAAAGATAATGTGTATTCAAATCCCGTTTCATAAAATTGTTTTAATAGTTCTTCTTTAGTTTCTGCCATATTACTTTCCTTTTAGATAGTATCTAACTATAATGTGCGTACTTGTTTTTTATATCATATAGTTTATCATATAAGTATAGATAAATCAAATATAACCCCTCACCCCAGCCCTCTCCCACAAGGGGCGAGGGAGTGAACAGGAAAGGAGATAAAAATGAAAATCACATACTGGTCTGATTATGCTTGCCCATATTGTTATATTGGAGAAAAGAGATTAGAAACGGCTATTTCAGAATTGGGGTTAGAAAATGATATTGATATTGAAATGAGAGCATTTGAACTTGACCCTAATGCAAGTTATGAAGTAGTTTCAAAAACAGATGAAAGGTTTGCAGTTAAATATGGTTTGACTTTAAATGCAGCAAGAGAACGTATTGAAGGAATATCCTTGTTAGGCAGACGTGAGGGGATAGATTTTCGTTATGCAGATACTAAATACACAAATATGCTTGATGCCCATAGATTAACAAAACTTGTGGCAAGTAAAGGAAATAAAGAAAATACAAACAAAGTTATCCATCTTTTGTTTGACGCATATTTTACAAAAAATCTAAAATTAGCTGATAGAAATGTCTTAACGGATATTGCACGTCAAGTCGGAATAGAAGAAGATGAACTTAACAAAACCCTTGATTCTGATGATTTTATTGATGATGTCAGATTTGATGAAAACGAAGCGTATAAACTCGGAGTTCAGGGAGTTCCTTATTTTATAATTGACGATAAATATGTAATTGGCGGATGTCAAACAAAAGAAGGAATTAAACAGACAATATTAAAAGCACTTGATGAATCAAACGGAAGTTCAGAACAAGGAATGACTTGCGGTTCAAACGGCTGTATGTAGGGGAGAAAACAAATGTTTGTAGATATGGTTCCGGTAACGGATGTTTTTACGACAAATTCATATTTTTATATTGATGAAACGACTCGGCACGGGTTTTTGATTGACCCCGGAGCCGAGCCAAACAGATTAAAACAAATTATTAAAGATAAAAATTATGTAATAGAAAAAATATTGCTGACACACGGGCACTTCGACCACACAGGAGGGGTAGAAGTTTTGGCAAGAGAATTATCTGTTTCATATTATATTCATGAAAACGGCGAAAAAATTTTGGAAGATGTTCACTATAATCTTTCAATACATTGTAACCGCAGAGTTGTATTAAATAATGCAAAATACCTAAAAGACGGCGATACAATAACGCTTGAAGCGAATCCTAATGCTAAATTAGATGTAATTCACACGCCCGGACACACACCCGCTTCCGTAGTATTTTATGACAAAAATAATGGCATAGCGTTCGTTGGGGATACAATTTTTAAGGGGGCAATCGGGAATTCTGAGTATCCGCTCGGTTGCGGTCAGGAACTCGGAGCAAGTATTATAAACAAAATATTTACGCTTCCAGAGGAAACTGTGTTATACTCAGGTCATAGTGATAAAACAACTGTTGGTAGAGAAAAAGCGAGATACGAGAGGTAAAAATGGAAAAAATTGATGTAATAGAATACTTGCCGCAGATTATGAGAGAACTTAAAAAGGGGATTTTAGTTAATACAAAAAATGGTGATAAAACAAATTCAATGACTATTGCTTGGGGACAGATTGGCATTGAATGGCGAAAACTGTTTTTTACAACATACATTCGTCATGGAAGATTTACCCATGAGCAAATTGAAAATACAAAAGAATTTACTGTTTCTGTTCCGCTTGAAAGAACACCTGAAATATCAAAGAAAATTGCATATATTGGTTCACGTTCAGGCAGAGATATAAATAAACTTGCTGATTGTAATTTGACTTTAACAGAGGGAATAGAAGTTAATTCACCTGCGATAAAAGAAATTCCTTTAACTTTGGAATGTAAAGTGATATACAGCCAAGAACAAGAAATTGATAAAATACCTGTTGAATTAAAAGAACAATTTTATCCGCAAAACATGGATTCAACTGCTCCAATGGCAAACAG
This sequence comes from uncultured Muribaculaceae bacterium, assembly GCA_964383455.1. Classification (GTDB taxonomy): domain Bacteria; phylum Cyanobacteriota; class Vampirovibrionia; order Gastranaerophilales; family Gastranaerophilaceae; genus UBA6984. Next base: position 3,736 of record CAYLHN010000128.1, read on the forward strand.
GGATTACCATACGGTTTACTATGGTGAAATAGTGCAGGCTTATATATTATAAATAATTATCAGAGAGTTTGCATTATTATGACGAACAACAAACATTGATTCTTCCAAGTGAATACTAAATAACAAAGAGCCGAAAGTTTTAAGTTTCGGCTCTTATTTTTGAATTAAAAAAATTTTGCCATATAACGAGAATTTTTTAAATTTAACTATTCTAATGTAAGCAGCAATGCCATTTTAAATTTACCGTCTGCTTTAACGTAATGTTTTCCGTTCTTCGCAAATTTAAAATTCTCCCCAGCCTTAATTTTATGTTCCTGACCTTCATAACCTATAATTCCGTTTCCGTCAAGTGCAAAAATCAACGCTTCACCGGGGGCTGAATGTTCACTTAAACCTGTACCTTCATCAAAACTCATAATAACAAATTTTAATTTTTCATCATTTATTAAGTCCATATTTACAATTCTGCCCTCTTGGTAAGGCAATAAATCTGCAAGTTTTAACACTTTCCCCGTTTCTAAAACTTTATTCATATTTGACTCCTTTCTTATTGCTATTTCAGTATAAATACATCCTGTTTCCGTTCTCATTCCGACAGGTTTACCCATTGGAAGAACTATACTTTCGTCTGTTGAAAGTTTCCATATCTCATTATCACTTGTATAAACTTCCATTTTACCGGAATTAACAATACAAATTTTTGGGTATTCGTAAGTTTCGGCACTAATATCCGTGTATTCAGCAAGTGAAAAATATGTAAAATCATAACCCTTCGCTCTATAAATACTTTTTGAAACGGTACACCCTGCAACTGTTGGATTATCTTTTGTAATTGAAAATATCTGTCCAGTTTTTTCTTTCATGCATTTGTCCCTATATCTCGTTTTGACTTAAAGTATCAGATAATGTTTTTGCTGATTTTTGAAGTTTAGATATTTCTTCTTCATTTAATTGAATCGGAACTAAACATTCAACTCCGTCTTTACCTACTATTGCAGGCATACTTAATGAAATTCCGTTGATACCAAAATCACCTTTCATCATAGATGAAATCGGCAATATTGATTTTTCGTCTCTTACAATAGCTTCGCATATCCTTTTTACAGCCATTGCCACACCGTAATATGTTGCTTTTTTCTTTTCTATAATTTCATAGGCACTGTTTTTAACGCTTTCTGCAATGCGTTTCATATTACCCTCGTGGTCACAGTAACCTCTCATTTCGCAGAATTTGTTCAAAGGGATTCCTGATATATTTACCCCTGACCAAGCGGCAATTTCAGAGTCGCCGTGTTCACCTATAATAAATGCGTGAACACTTCTTGAAT
>CAYLHN010000129.1:0-4985 GCA_964383455.1 uncultured Muribaculaceae bacterium
CTGATACAGGTGAACAAGCTCTTGATATTACAGAAGAACTTGTTCGTTCAGGTGCCGTAGATATTATTGTAGTAGACTCTGTTGCCGCTCTTGTTCCAAAAGCAGAAATTGACGGTTCAATGGAAGATCAGCAAATGGGCTTGCAGGCTCGTTTGATGAGTAAAGCTTTGAGAAAATTAACAGGGGTAATCGGCAAAACAAATACAACTGTTATTTTCATTAACCAATTGCGTATGAAAATAGGTTTTGTTCTTGGTAATCCTGAAACAACAACAGGTGGTAATGCCTTAAAATACTATTCATCAGTAAGAATGGAAATTAGAAGAACAGAATCTTTAAAAGGTGAAAATGGTGACATAGGTAATCACGTCAGAGTAAAAGTTCTTAAAAATAAGGTTGCACCGCCATTTAGAACTGCCGAATTTGATATTATTTTCGGAAAAGGTATTTGTAAATTCGGTAATATTTTGGATGTTGGCGTAAAACTTAATATTGTTGATAAATCAGGCTCTTGGTTTAGCTATAAAGACGAAAAACTTGGTCAGGGCAGAGAAAAAGCAAAAGAATATTTGGCTCAAAACCCTGAAATAATGGAAAAAATTGAAACTGAAATAAGAGCAAAGTTAAATGAAGAATAATTTAATATAGCAAAACACGTCGGCTGCAAATGCAGCCGACGTGTTTTTATGTTGGTTTATATAATTTATCTTAGTGACAAGAAGTGTTATTTACGCCATCAAGAATAATTGACGGATTATCATTACATTTCCTATTTCCATCAATTTTTAAATAATCTAAATTTTCAAAATCTAAAATCCACTTTGCAGCTAAATCATTTCCTGCTGTACAATAAGGTAACCATCCTTTCCAAACTCTTGGAAGTACACCTGCAGAATCTGAAACCATAAATGAAAAAGTATCATAACTATCTTCATTTTTACCTTTATTTATACCATTAATATCTACCCTCATTACATCAATACATATATCTTTGTACTGAAATTCATCACCTTCGGTGCCTGTACAACTTTCATCATAATCATCTACACCAATAATTGCGCCATCTGAGAGCATAATATAAGAACCATCTAAATCACCGTGGTCAGGTTCACACGTATCGTAATTTTCATCATCAGTAAAACAAGTTTTTGCAGTTTTTAAAAATTCAGATAATCGTTTTGCATAACAATCTCTTAAATTATATCTGCATTCTTCTGACCATTCTGATATAGGTCCATATGTAGCAATAGCTCTATCATTTGCTTCACATAAACTTGAATATATCTTTTTAACTCTAGTTACTGTTTCTTTATCACCAGTGGCATGGTTCAAATTTGGCAAAGTCAACGCCGCAACAACTCCGATTATACCAATGACAATTAAAGTTTCGGCCAAAGTAAATGCTTTATTTTTCATATTTTCTCCTTTTTGTTTATACGTTATACTTATAATATAGTATAAATATTATAAGTCAAGCGTTATATATATTTTATTGTTTACTTTTTAATCTTATTAGTAAAGGTAAGAGGTATATATGGCAGGAAACAAAATCTTTGGAAAACATTTACAAAGTTTAAGAGAAGCAAAAGGATACAGCCAAGAACAATTAGCCGAAATGATTGGAGTTGAATTTCAAACAATAAGCAGAATAGAAACAGGCTACTATTTTACAAGTTATGAAAATTTGCAAAAAATAGCAAACGCTCTGAACTTAACTCTTAAAGATTTGTTTGATTTTTCAGAAAATGAATTATCAAAATCAGAATTGATAAAAATAATAACAAAAGAAATAAAATCACTTGGTATAAATGATTTAAACCTTATACGCAAAATGATATTGTTATGTTCTCAATATAAAAATTTAAAATATCACACTAAAACACATCCGTTTTAATCGGATTTTTGAATTTTGTTATGTTTGCTTGGAAAAGAAGTTGAAAGTCCCCAACAGGGCCGTTTCTTTGTTTTGCAATAATAATATCTGATTTACCCTTTGATTCTGCAGGTTTATTAAATTCAGGCTCATCGTCTTCGCCTTTTTCTCTGCTTTTATAGTAATCTTCACGGTGAATAAACATAACAATATCCGCGTCTTGTTCAATTGCACCTGAATCACGCAAGTCTGAAAGCATCGGACGTTTATCCCCTCTGTCTTCAACTTTACGGGAAAGTTGTGAAAGTGCAATAATAGGAACGTTTAATTCTCTTGCAAGAATTTTTAAACCTCTTGAAATTGCGGAAATTTCTTGGTTTCTGTCGTTATTACTTGAAGATGCAATTAATTGCAAATAGTCAATTACAACAAGCCCTAAGTCTTTTTCTTCCATTGCAAGACGACGGCATTTTGCACGAATATCAGTCAGAGTACATCCTGCAGTATCGTCAATATAAATCGGCGCTTCTGCAAATTCGTTCATAACATTTGCCAGTTTTTCCCAGTCTTTTGACTGCATATTACCGCTTCTAAGTCTTTGCGAATCTATTTCTGCCTCGGAACACATCATACGCTGAACAAGCTGTTCACGAGACATTTCAAGTGAAAACATTGCAACCGGAACTTTTGATTTCATTGCAACATTTGCAATAATATTAAGCGCAAAAGCAGTTTTACCCATTGAAGGTCTGGCAGCTAAAATAATTAAATCTGATTTTTGAAGTCCGTTTGTCATTGTATCTAAATCATAAAAATGAGTTTGAACACCGGTACATTCATCCCTGTGTTGATAACGGAATTCAATTTTATTATAAACATTTAAGACATCATCTCTGACAGGAATAAAATCTTTTGTTGATTTTTGAGAAGAAATATCAAAAATCAATTTTTCTGCATTTTCAAGTGATACATCAACATTGTCCATGTTGTATCCTGAAGAAATAATTTCACCGCCTGCGGTGATTAAGGCCCTTTTTATAGCTTTTTCCTGAATAATTTTTGCATAGTAAGCAACATTTGCAGTTGTAACTGTTTTAAAAGCCAAATCATTAATGAATGCACGTCCGCCAACCATTTCCAGTTTTGAAGAATAACTTAAAACATCAGAAACGGAAACAATATCAATCATTTGATTTTGATTGAAAAGTTGCAGCATAGCTTCAAATACAGCTTTGTGTGCAGGTTTATAGAAACTTTCAGGTTTTAAAAGTTCAACAACCTTTGTCATAACAGACGCAGGATTTACAAGAATTGCACCCAGAACAGCTTCTTCAGCGGCAATATCTTGCGGCATAAGATTAGTATCAATTTCAGTATTTTTATTTTTTCTTGGCGGCATAAAAAATCCTTTTCATGGAAATTATACATGCAAAAAATAATAAAAACAGATAAAGTAAAATTTTTGTAAACAAGAAAAACAAATTAAAAAAATCACTTGCAATTTAAAATTTGTCATGTATAATTGAGATACAGCAAGAAATAAGCGGGGGTAATTCAGTGGTAGAATGCCTCCTTGCCAAGGAGGATGTCGCGAGTTCGAGCCTCGTCTCCCGCTCCATAAAGAACCGATGAACTTTTGTTCAGCGGTTTTTTATTATGCGTGGATGATAGTGGTGAGAAGCTCGTTTTCGAGTTCGGCGCGAACGAGCTGAGGATGAAGCACTTTTGTTTGGAAGAAACTTTGTTTCTGTAAAACAAAATGCGGAATTGCCGTTAAACGCGAGTGAGTAAGACAAGCCTCGTCTCCCGCTCCATTTTAAAACAGAGCCGAAAGGCTCTTTTTTAGTGCATTTAAGAAATATTATAACATATTAAATAGACTTATATTAATTATACTAAATTAGCTAATTTGATAAGCTCCGCCGTACGAATCCAAGTTTGTTGATTTCTGAGGGTGAAGATATTGTAACCGTGAGTGGTCGCTTAGGACACGCAGATAAAAATATAACTTTAAATACCTACTCACATTTGATAAAAAGCACAGAGGCACAAGTTGCAAATAAAATGGATGAATTTTATGCTAAATTGAATATTAGTTAATTATATATTATTTATATAAAATACTGATATTATTGGATTTTAGTCATACTGCACTTGACAAATTCAACTAAATCGGTTAAACTATAATTAGCCATTCGGTAATGGCTACGGAAGGTCACTGAATTTATTTCAGCAGAAGCCGTAGAGGGACTGCCGAGTGGTTTTTTGTTTGTTTGAACTTCAGAGTATAAATCATAAATAGCAAATTCATCTATGAGTATTTCTTTAAAATCTTTTCTTTCTTTTACTGTTATCATTACAAGAAAAACAAATCCACCTATTTTAAGTGGTAAAGCAAATCTGTGAATTATTTGAGTTTTGTATATCAAGGGTTTCTTTAATTCAAAGTGTTTTAATATTGGTATTGCCAAAAAGAATATTTTATCAACATTTGAAATAATTTCTTTTTTCAGATAACCGTATTTACCCTCTTTATCTTTGGTAAATACTGTTGAAATAATTTTACCAAGGTGCTTTTTAGATAAACCTGCAACGATTTTGGATTTATTATTTTGTAAGTACAGCTTGTCTTCGCCTTTAAATACTGCATTTCTAATGTCTAATTTTGTTATATCTTTTGTCTTTTTACCCTCAAATTTTAAAGTTTTAATATCTAAAATATCAACAGTGTTTATATCAGAATTATCATAAAATATTGCATCAACAATTTTACCATCAGCTCTTTTTAATTTCATTGTTTGATTTAAAACGTCTGCCATGCCTGTATTATAGCATAGGTGTGGCACTTCGTGCAAAATGATAATCAAATATTTTTCAAGTTTAAGGGGACTATTAGGGGACTAACGCTACGAATATACCCTAAAAATTACTAAAAGATATTAAAGGTTAAATTGTCTAAGATTAAACAATATCATAAATTACGGAGAATTATTAAAAGATACAAAAATAAGTTTTTTGTATTCGAACCTCGTCTTCCTCTCCATAAAGAAGAAGGTTTCAAGACCTTCTTTTTTATTGCTTATTTGACTGTGTGTAATTATTCATACAAAAC
>CAYLHN010000130.1:0-4856 GCA_964383455.1 uncultured Muribaculaceae bacterium
AAAAAGTTTAGTTAGTGTGAATTTTAACCTCTCAGTGATGAGAGGTTTTTATTTTGCATTTGCGTGGTATCATTTATTTATGTACGGATTTTTTAATTATTTTAATTTTCACAATTATTCAATTACAGATATTGACGCAATGAATTTTATCTGTGCATTTGTATTATGTCTTGTGGTTACATACTACGGTTGGAAGGCAAAATTAGATTCAGATTTAGACCCAAAATTAATAAATTGGGGAGTTATTATCTTTATTTTTGCATATATTATTTATGAATCCTATAACTATTCTCCATCTATAATCGCAATAAAACTTATTTTTACTTATGCTTGTTGTTTCTTCCTGGTAAAACTTTTAAATAAAATATTTAATTAACAAGATTGAATTATTTTTAACTTTATTTTATAACTAAAACATGCTTGCTAAATTTATAAATGAAACTTTTGCAACAAATTCTTGGGATTTAATTTATTTTTCAATTACTTATGCAGTATCTTTAGGAGCTACTTTTAAGGCTTGGCAATGGAAAACGGAAACAGAATTTAATCCAAAATTAATAAATTTAATTTTGTTTCTTTTTATTTGCTGTCTTGTGTTTTGTGAATCCTATGACGTATCAAATTTGGTTATTGCCTCGAAATTGCTAATTATACTTGCAAGTTGTTATCTTTTTAATAAAATATTAAGAAAAGTTTTTTATTAAGCAAACGGCGCGGTTTTGGTAAAACCGCGCCGTTTATTTAATAATTATTATTTATTTTTTCTTTTCTGATTTGTCAGCTAATTCAGAATCCATTCTCAAAAATACAGGATGAATATCTTCTTTAGAAATCAATTTACCGGCTTTTATATTATTGGTTTTTAAATCATCATATTTTATGCTCAAATCAAAAGAAAGCTGTTTTGCCATATCTTGTGCTATATTAGGACAGAAAGGCTCTATTAAATAAGCAATAACACACATCACGTCAAGCACTGCTGTTAACACTTGTCCGCACTCTGTCATTTTTTCTTCCTTTGCCAAAGTCCAAGGTGCATTATCAGTAACATATTTATTTGTTACATCTACAAGTGAAATAATAGCATTTCCTGCCTCTGCAATTTCGAAATTGTCAAAGTGATTTTTAACAATATCAATAGTATTTTTTGCGGTATTTAAAACACCTGCATCCGTAATAAATTCAGGTTTTATTTCTCCGTCAAAGTATTTAACCAGCATAGAAAGGGTTCTGTTTAGAAGATTTCCCATTGAATTTGCAAGATGAGCATTAACCTTTTCTTTAAAATCATCGTCTGAATAATTTCCGTCTTTTCCGCAAGGAGCAGATGTCGCCATATAATAACGCAAAGCATCAGCGTTGTTAAGTTCAAAATTTTTCAAAATATCTTGCGGTGAAATTACATTACCTAAAGATTTAGACATTTTTGTCTCATCAATTGTAATCCAGCCATGCGCAAGCAAATGCTTAGGCAATGGTAAATCTAAGGCCATTAATAATGCAATCCAATAAATACTATGGAATTTAAGAATATCTTTACCGATAACATGAACATCAGCAGGCCAATATTTATTAAAATCTTCACTGTTAGTATCTGTATCGTACCCTAAAGCCGTAATATAGTTAGAAAGAGCATCAATCCAAACATAAACAACTTGTTCAGGGTCATCTAAAACAGGAATACCCCAAGTTACATTAGAAATTGCACGAGAAACTGATATATCCTGAATATCTTCAAGCTGGTTCAGAACTTCATTAGCTCTAAATGAAGGAACAATAAAGTCAGGATGTTCTTTAATATGCTTAATTATTGCATCTTTATATTTTGTAAGTTTAAAGAAATAATTTTCTTCAGAGACTTCTTCCGGTTTTTTCAAGTGGTCAGGACAAAGTCCGTCTTCGGTCAAATCTTTTTCGTTCAAAAAACATTCACAACCCTGACAATAAAGTCCTGTGTAAGAATGCTTATAGATATCACCTTGTTCTACCAATTTTTTAAATATTTTTTGAACTGCTTTTTCGTGATAATCATCAGTCGTTCTTATAAATTTATCATAATCAATACCCAAAGAGGCCCAGCAGTTTTTGAACTGTTGCGCATTTTTATCGCATAGTTCCTTAGGAGTCAATCCTTGTGAAGCAGATGTTTTTTGTATTTTTATACCATGTTCATCTGTACCTGTCAGAAAAAACAAATTATCTGTTCTTTTCTTAAAATGTCTTGCAATGATATCTGTAACTATTTTTTCATAAGCGTGTCCAATATGAGGAGCACCATTAACATAGTCTATTGCAGTTGTTATATAGAATTTTTCCACGATTTACTCCTTAAATTTTTATCTGTTTTAAATAAAAAAGCGTCTGATAACTAGAAAATTATCAGGCGCTTTTTAAATTATTCTTCGTATTTTTTTATAATGATTGATGCATCATGTCCGCCAAAACCAAATGAATTAGACATAGCATATTTCAAATCAGCTTTAACAGATTTGTTTGGAACATAATTCAATTTTGGCAATTCCGGATCAAGATTTTCGAGATTAATTGTTGGAGGTACAAGACCTTCTTCAATAGCTTTGACACAAATTATTGCCTCTAAAGCTCCTGCGGCACCAAGTAAGTGTCCATGCATACTTTTTGTAGAACTTACCATTAAGTGATTATTTGTATCTAAATCACCGAACACTTTTGATATAGCAAGCGCTTCACCCATATCACCGACATGAGTACTTGTGCCGTGAGTATTGATATAATCAACAGTTTCAGCTGAAATGTTTGCATCTTTTAATGCAAATTCCATTGCTTTTGCAGCAGATTTACCTGTCGGATCAGGTGCAACAATATCATAGGCATCACAAGTTTGTCCATAACCTACAATTTCGGCTATGATTTTTGCGCCACGTTTTTTTGCGTGTTCTAATTCTTCAACAACAAGAACAGCTGCACCTTCACTCATTACAAAGCCGTCTCTGTCAACATCATACGGTCTTGATGCTTTTGTAGGCTCATCATTTCGTTTAGATAAAGTTCTTGCGGCAGAAAATCCGCCAACACCCATGTTGCAGATTGTAGCCTCTGTTCCGCCAGTTACAATAACATCCGCATCACCATATTGAATTGTTCTAAAAGCATCTCCTATTGACTGGGTTGATGTTGCACAAGCTGAAACAATTGCTTTATTAACACCTTTCAATCCATATCTTATGGCAACTTTACCTGCGGCCATGTTCACAATCATTGCAGGAACAGTAAACGGAGAACATTTTGTATAACCACGGCTTAACATTGTAAGGTGATTTTCTTCTATTGTATGATATCCGCCGGCTGCTGATGATACAAGACAGCCAACTCTGTATTCGTCTTCATCTTCCATGTTAAGAGCAGACTCTTTCATAGCCTCATCACTTGCAACAAGTGCATATTTAATGAAGTTATCTAAACGTTTTGCCTCTTTAACATCCATATACTGTGTTTCATCGTATTCCGGTACTACACCGTAAATATGTGTAGTTTGTTTTTCTTCATCAATTCTTGGTGCAGGAACAAATGTTATACCACTCTTACCATTTTTTACAGATTCCCACAATTTTTCAACACCTATACCATAAGGTGATATTGCTCCCATGCCAGTAATAACAACTCTTCTTTTTTCCATAATGTACCTCTTTCACTAATAGAGAGGAATCACAACAAAGGCGATATCCTCTCTACAAACTATTTTAATTAATTAAATATCACCCAATTAAGAATGAGCTTCGATGTAGTTTACTGCATCTTGAACAGTTTGAATTTTTTCAGCTTCTTCATCAGGAATTTCGCAACCGAATTCTTCTTCAAAAGCCATAACTAATTCAACTGTGTCTAAAGAGTCAGCACCTAAATCACCTGTGAAACTAGCTTCAGGAGTTACTAAGCTTTCATCAACGCTTAATTGGTCTACAACTACTTTTTTAACTTTTTCTAATGTACTCATTGTTTTTCTTCCTTTTTTTTGTAACTATCTTACTTTGTAATTATATTTTATCAAATAAAGTTTTTTTTGCAAATTTCTTTATGTTTTGTAAACATTTGTTATATAGTAAGCCCGCCATCAACCTGCAAAACTTGCCCTGTAACATAACTTGAGCCTATTGCTAAAAATTTAACAGCATCTGCAATATCATCAGCAGTACCCAATCTTTTTAACGGAATATGTTCTGAAATTTTTTCACTGTCCAAATCTTTTGTCATGTCAGTTTGAATAAATCCAGGAGCAACAGCATTTACACGGATATTTCTTGATGCCAATTCTTTTGCCAAAGATTTTGTAAATCCTATTAAACCTGCTTTTGCAGCTGCGTAATTTGCTTGTCCTGCGTTACCGTAAACACCAACAATGCTTGCCATATTAACAATTGCGCCTGAGCGCTGTTTAACCATTACTTTTACAACAGGTTGTGTGACATTATATGCACCTGTAAGATTTGTATTAATTACAGCATCCCAATTATCTTTTCCCATTCGCATAAATAAACCGTCTCTTGTTATACCGGCATTATTTACAAGAACATCAATTCTTCCATATTTTTCTACGATTGAATTAACTGCATTTGTTGTAGATTCATTATCTGAAATATCAAACTTATAAGCTTCAGCTTCAACTCCTAAAGCTTTTAATTCTTCAACTGTTTTATTTGCAGCTTCTTCATTTCCTGCATAATTTATAACCACGTCATAGCCTTCTTTTGCGAAAGCTAAAGCGCAAGCTTTGCCAATTCCTCTTGAACCGCCTGTTACTAATGCTAATTTTTCACTCATTTTACCCAATATCCGCAAACGGAGGCGATGCAATGCAAGAAGAAATTGAAAACAAATCT
>CAYLHN010000131.1:0-4829 GCA_964383455.1 uncultured Muribaculaceae bacterium
TAAGATACTATGGCACTAAGACACTAAGAAATGTCTTTCAACTGTTAAGCCATTTGGGAAATAAGAGGTTAACCCCTCACCCCAGCCCTCTCCCGCAGGTAGAGGGAGCAGTTCACCGTTCAACCATTCAACAAATAATAGGTCAACCCCTCACCCGAATTTTAGATATTCGAGCAAGGCTCTCATATAAAATTTTACCCTCTCCCGACGGGAGAGGGTTAGGGAGAGGGGACAACTTCCTAAAACATCTGTTCACAGTTCACCGTTCACAGTTCACCCAAGCAGCGTTCACGCTGGCTGAGACATTAATCGTCATCGGCATAATCGGTGTTGTTGCAGCATTGACTTTACCAAACCTTAACCACGCAACAGGCGACAAAGAAAAGGTTACCAAGGTTAAGAAAATATATTCTGCATTAACAGATGCATTTGACAGAGCTCAAGTTGTTTATGGAGATTATGATACATGGTTTAATGATTTAACAAATCAATATGGTAGTATCAATTCTTCAAACAGAATAATTGCAAGTGAAAGATTTGCAAAACGTATAACTGAATTCATGAAAATTTCCAAAGATTGTGGTACGGATTCCGGGTGCTATCCAACGGAAATAAAAGGTTTTGACGGTAATGATAATTCTAATTATAAAGGTTTGTACAGTTATGCATTACCGGACGGAACAGCATTATCACTTGTTGCCCCTGATATACATAATGCAAATTCAGGAACTGCAGATATTTTTATTGATATTAATGGAGCAAATAAAGGACCTAATAGAACAGGTTATGATATATTTAAATTTTTTATTGATAAAAATACATTATTACCCAGAGAAATAGATACTGATGTTGTGTCTGTAAAATACAGCTACTATGTAAAATGGATTATAGAAAATGGTAATTTAGATTATTTAAAAGTTGACGAAGAGGGCAATTGTAATGATTCTAATATTGTTTTAGACGGAGTAACTAACACATCTTGCCTTTAGCTTGTAGTGTGGTATATGTGCCCAACAATACCTTAATAAATTATTTCATACAGCAATGTTTGAATTTTTTACCGCTGCCGCATGGACATGGGTCGTTACGTTTTACATTTGTGTAATCTATGTTTGCGTGTGATTCGTTTTCGACAACAAATCCGAGTGTGCCTGTAAATACTTTTGAATTATATAAAATTGTAGTTTGAGAATATATTTTGTGTCTTACATATTCATTTTTATATTTTTCAAACATTTCGTTTAAAGTCAGGTTTTCGTCCTTGATTTTATTGGCTAAATCAATAAAATTAGGGTATTGGGCTGAAATTCTTTTTAAAATATTTGGAGAAATTGTAGGGGATGTCAAAAAGTATTCAACACATTCTTTTGCGCCTTTGATATTATCAAGTGAATTTTCTTCCAAAATTTTTGTTAAGGTATTATAAAACGGAATTACATACAATCCGTATTCTTTATCGTATATAATACCTGTGTCGTATTCTCTTTTGTGTGAGGAAAATCCGTCCAAAGATTTTTCTACAAAATTGTCATAATCGTTATTTAAGTCTGTAATTTCAAAGTATTCAGGTGTTTGCGGTGTTTCTTTAAGGTTTTCAATATCTGCAGGGGTTCCGTTTTCTGCGTAGTCATTAAATTTGCCTATGATTTCGTCTGCGTGTTTGCTCGATGTGATTATTTCGTCTGTTTTAAACGCTTCAAGAAATTTGTTATACATTAATTTTATATTTTCCTTAATTTCAGTTTCTTTTTTCGGATTATTTTCATAAACTAAATATGGTTCCTGAATTATTTTTGCCATAGCATATCGCATTGCATCTTCTGTTTTGCTTGAAGGAAATGTTCCAAGCATTTCTATAATATAAAATTCGCCTTTAAAATCAAAAATTCTTGATACAATAAATTGTCCTATACCATATCCTCTGAAATTTGTCATTTTTGAGGTTACATTAAGAATATAGTTTCGTTCATTTACGACATTATAAACTTCAAATCCGTTTTTTAATATTTTTTTTATTTGAAATATTGATGTGAAAGCTCTTTCCATAGCTTGTGATAGTTCATTTCCGTTATTTTCGTTAAACATCATAATAGGATTTTGCTGAACATCAGGAATAGAACGCTCAAAGATATATGGTGTGTAAAATTCTTTCATTTTGTTATCAGGAGTTCCGTAAACGCCCAGTGTTTTTGTGTATTCGATAAAATCTTCTTTTATTTTTTTGTTGTCTTTTATAAATTCGTAAATCTTTTCAATAGTATTGTTAATATCATTATTAATAGTTATTGTTTCCATTTAAACCTCACTTTTATAAAATAATTAAACTTTAACCAAGATAAAATTACAATACCGACAGTAGAGGGATTTTTTCATGGTATATTTATAAGTATAAAGGACTAAAAATAAGAGGTAAATATGTTTGATAATTTAAGTGAAAAACTTCAGGGTATAATTCGACAAACTTCTGGTAAAGAATTGACTCAAGACAATATGCAGGAAGCTTTGCGTGAAATTAGACGTGCATTGTTGGAGGCCGATGTTAATTTAAGAGTTGTAAAAGCTTTCATTTCCAATATTAAAGACAGAGCAGAAGGTGAACAAGTTCTAAAAGGTGTTGATCCTGCTCAACAACTTGTAAAAATTGTTCATGATGAATTAGTTGCCCTATTGGGAAAAGAAACTTCACCTTTAAATTTATCAGGTCATCCGAGTGTAATTATGATGCTTGGTTTGCAAGGTTCAGGTAAAACAACATCAAGTGCTAAATTAGCAGTAAAGCTTACAAAAGAAGGTAAAAATCCTCTGCTTGTTGCATGTGACGTGTATAGACCTGCTGCGGTTAAGCAATTACAGACACTTGGCGAACAAATTGGTACTAAGGTTTACGCGGAAGAAGGTAATACTGACGTTCAATCAATTGTTAATAACGCTCTGGGTTATGCTAAAGAAAACGGTTTTAATGTCGTAATTCTGGATACGGCAGGTCGTTTGCAGATTGATACTGATATGATGGCAGAATTATTGCTTATCGACAGAATTTTTAATCCGCACGAAAAATTACTTGTTATTGATTCAATGACAGGTCAAGAAGCGGTTAATGTTGCAGAAAACTTTGATGCGCAATTGAATTTAACAGGTTTGGTTTTGACAAAACTTGATGGGGACTCAAGAGGCGGTTCAGCTTTGAGTGTTGTTTATTGCACTAAAAAGCCGATTAAATTAACGGGTACAGGCGAAAAAATAGATGCTTTAGAAGATTTTCATCCTGACAGAATGGCAACACGTATTTTAGGTATGGGTGATATAGTTTCGTTTGTTGAACGTGCAAAAGAAGTTTTTGACGAAGAAGAAGCTAAGAAAATGGAAGAAAAAATGAAAAAAGCCGAATTTACTTTCGACGATTTTCTTTCAATGCAGCGTCAAATGAAAATGTTTGGCTCAATTGACCAAATACTTGGAATGTTACCCGGCATGAATTTGAAAAAAGAAGACAGAGACTTGATTTCTCACGAGGGCGGAAAACAGTTAAAAAGAATTGAAGTGTTTATTCAAAGTATGACACCTGAAGAACGTGCAAATCCTCAACTTTTAAATTCTAGCAGAAAGAAACGTATTGCTGCGGGTTCAGGAATTCCTTTACACGATATCAATATTTACATTAAACAGTTTGACCAAATGCGTTCTATGATGAAGGGTATGAACCAAATGAAGGGCATGTTTGGTAAAATGGGCGGTTTTGGCATGCAAAAAATGATGCAAAACATGATGAAGTTCAAATAAACTTTAATTTATACTGAAATAACAAAAAAGGATGATTTAATCATCCTTTTTTACTTTTTATATTGTTAACTATTAATGACAAGAGGTATTTGTTGTCCAGTTTAATACTATATCAGAATCATTACATTTACGGGTACTGTCTGCTTTTAAATAATCAACATTACCATTTTGAATTACCCAAGCAGTTTCATATTGACTAATAGCTGTATCATTGTAAAAATAAGAAGGCTTTAATGGGATATCGTCGGAACCAGTATTATAATTAAAAATATCAAGAATAAAATCAAAAATATCACTGCCAACCATATTTTTACCTTTATTTGGTCCATCAATATCTACTCTAATTCTTGAGTAGGCTTCGCTACCCGAATTTTGAAAACCTAAAGAAATTCCATCAGGTAGCATTACCATATATGTATTAACATCTTGAAGAGTAGATAAATAATTGTCTCCCAGGTTACTTGAATCATCCCATCTATTTAAAGGATTTGTTGAAAAACAACCTTTTTCAAAACCACAATCTTTAGATATTTTCATAAATTCAGTTATTCTTTTTGCAAAACGTTCACTACAAGCTGCACTATCCCCATCAATATCATTAAACCAATTTCCATAATTTCCATAAATAACTTTTGCTCTATCAAAAGCATCGGTAAGTGCTGAATATATTTTTTTAACTCTTGTTACTTTTTCTTTGTCGCCTGTTGCGTGGTTAAGGTTTGGTAGTGTTAACGCTGCAACAACACCGATTATGCCGATTACAATAAGGGTTTCGGCTAAAGTGAAGGCTCTAAGGCACTGAGGCACTAAGTTACTAAGGAATTTCCGTGCATTAAAATGCACGCTACAAGCTGTTTGAGTGGACTGTGAACTGTGAACTGTGAACTGACCGTCATTGCGAGTGAAACGAAGCAATCCATTACAAAATGTTCTAAGGCACTGAGGCACTAAGGCACTAAGTTTTTTGTGAATCGTGAGTTGTAAATTGTGAACTGTGAACAGACCGTCATTGCGAGTGAAACGAAGCAATCCATTACAAAATGTTCTAA
>CAYLHN010000132.1:0-4799 GCA_964383455.1 uncultured Muribaculaceae bacterium
TGGCACTAAGACACTAAGAAATGTCTTTCAACTGTTAAGCCATTCAACTATTAAAAGTTTAATATATCAACCCCTCACCCGAATTTTAAATATTCGAGCAAAGCTCTCATATAAAATTCTACCCTCCCCCGTCGGGGGAGGGTTAGGGAGAGGGGACAACTTCCTAAGACATCTGTTCACCGTTCACAGTTCACAGTTCACCCAAGCAGCGTTCACGCTGGCTGAGACATTAATCGTCATCGGCATAATCGGTGTAGTTGCAGCACTTACCCTGCCGAACTTAAATCACGCAACAGGTGATAAAGAAAAAGTAACCAGAGTTAAGAAAGCATACTCAGCACTAACTGATGCAATTGACCGTGCTCAAGTAGTTTATGGTGATTTTGATACGTGGTTTACTGATTTAGGAGAGGAAGATGATGCAAAAGCTAGTGAAAGATTTGCAAAACGTGTTACAGAATTCATGAAAGTATCTAAAGAGTGTGGTTTTGATGAAGGTTGTTTTTCTTCTGCACCATTATTGGATTCTGATGGTAGTGAATACGAGGCAAATTATTTAGAGGCTTTACGAGCACAACGTACGTATATGTTATCATTACAAGATGGTATTTCATTAGGTTTTTCTTTCTGTAAAATACGTGTTGATATAGATGGACCAAGCAAGGGTAAAAATCAATATGGTAGTGATATTTTTGATTTTTCTATTTATAGTTATCAAGATGATTTGACAAGGGATTCTGGTGTAAACGTAAACCAATTATATCCGTCAAGTTCTCCTAATTATTGGACTGGAGAATATATTGATAATTATGCTACTGCATGGGTAATTGAAAACGGAAATCTTGATTATTTAAAATGTCCTGATGACTTAAACTGGGAAACTCAAACAAGCTGTAAATAGTTTGTATTTTGTAGTTTGTAGCGTGTATTTTAATGCACGCTATAAGCCGAAATTTTAAGCAGAGGATGATATTTATCCGCCTTTTTATTCAACTTCTTTCATTAAAACAAGAGTGTTATTCAATTCCTGCAGTAAATATCCCAGTTGTTCGTTAACGTATGCGGGGTTGTACATATAACCTTCAGACTGGTATGGTAAATATGAACTATATACAAGCGCTTCATTTCGTATTGAAACAATCATTCTTGTACGGTTGCTTACTGCTATAATCGCATTGTAGGCAGGGTAATAGTGTTCCGGTTTATCAGCATATTTTTTACGCAAAACTTCTGCATTATCATATAAATAATTGGCTCTTGCAGCAAATAGCTGTTCGCTCTCGTTATTTTCTATTGCCAAAATTACATTTTCCAATATAGGAATAAGTTCATTTATATCATTTGCAAATTCGGAAATTTTTTCCTTTTTTACAATAACATTCACATATGTCGGGTTATCTCTTGGAACGGCTTTATAACCTTTTGATGTATTAAAAGCATCTATTGCCTGAAAATTTGGTTTTGATGTTTTTGGTATAAATTTTTGAAATCTTGATGTTACATCAGGCAAATCGCCTTTGTAACCTTTTACTTCCTCGCCTGTTGCAGGGTCATACGCACAAAAACCGACATTTGCGCTAAAAATCAATAAAAAAACTGTCAATAAAAACTTTTTCATAACAAAATTATACTTAATTTTTGTAAAAAGTCATACTTTGTAAATATTATTTAGTATAATGAAATTATGAAAATTTGTGTAATTCCAATCGACAACAGACCTGTTTGTTATAGTTTATTAAAAGATATTGCCGATATTGATAGTGATATCGAACTTTTAATTCCCGAAAGAAAATTGCTTGGTGATTTAAATAAAACTGCTCAAACAGATAAATTGTTCGAGTGGTTAAAATCAATAAATGATGTGGATAGTATTATTTTATCGCTTGATACTCTAGCTTACGGCGGTTTAATACCATCACGAAGATGTCCTGAAAGTTTTGAACAGATAAAACAAAGAGTAGAAAATCTAAAAGAAATTCTGAAAGAAAAAAATGCAAAAATATACGCTTTTTCAAGTGTAATGCGTATTTCAAATAACAATATAAATCAGGAAGAAAAAGAATACTGGAAAGATTACGGAACAAAAATATTTAAATATTCTTTCGATACCCATAAATTCGGTAATGCAAAAACAGATGTTCCGCAAAAAATTCTTGATGATTATTTAAATACTCGAAAAAGAAACTTTGAAATAAATAAACTATATTTAGAATGGCAAAAAGAAGGATTATTTGATACATTAATTTTTTCAAAAGACGATTGTGCAGAATTTGGTTTTAATGTTCAAGAGGCCCAAGAACTTGAACAGCTCGGCGGATTTACAAAAACAGGTGCGGATGAAATTCCATTGACACTTTTTGCTCGCGCAATACAGGGTGAAATGTCTGTTGATATTGAGTTTACGGAACCTGATTATAAAAATTTAATTTCAAATTACGAAGATGTTTCTATCGAAAAATCTGTTCTGGGGCAATTATCGTTAGCAAATATTAGAGTTACAGATAAAAATACTTCGGATTTAACGCTTATTGTTAATAATTTCAAGGAAAATCAGGGTGAAATTGTTATGAAAAAATCAACCGAACCTTTCAGCGGTAAATTTGATTTTCCTGACAAAAAAATTATGATTGCGGATGTAAGATTTGCAAATGGCGCAGATAATGCTTTTGTTGAACAATTTATAAATTTAAAGTACACAGAAAATTTTTACGGATATTCGGCTTGGAATACGAGTGCAAATACTTTAGGCAGTTTGATTTGTGCTGCAAAAGTTAAATTTTTGGCAAAAAAATATAATGAAATGGCATTTAAAAAATTACAAGCGATAAGATTGCTTGATGATTGGGCGTATCAGGCAAATGTAAGACAATCGCTTTCAAAAATAGAAAAACCAAATATGAAAAATTTTGAACAAAGAGTTGAAAAATTTTTGAATTACAAGTTTAATGCAGAATATAGTTATCCTTGGAACAGATTATTTGAAATTGAGGTTAATATAAAATGAGTTTGATTGCAATATTTTTACTTGCAATTGCGCTATCTGTTGATGCTTGTGTTGTATCATTTGCTCACGGACTTGTTTTGTGCGGAAATAACTATAAAAATTCATTTTCGCTGGCTATTTGTACAGGATTATTCCAGGGCGTTATGCCTGTAATAGGGTATTTTATCACTCAATCTCTATATAAATATATTGAACCTTTTGGAAAATGGATAGTCTTTGCTATATTTATGTATCTGGGTATAAAAATAATATATGAATCTTTTATTGAAGATTTTGAACCGCCTATATGCTTGTCATTTAAATGTCTTTTATTAATTTCGATTGCAACAAGTATTGACGCACTGGCAGCAGGCGTGAATATATATTTAACTTCAACAAATATTGTAAAAGCAGCTGCATTAATAGGTGTAACAACATTTGCTTTTGCTTTTGGCGGATATTGGGCAGGGTGTTTTCTTAAGAAAAAAACTAATAATTTATTGGAAATTTTTGCAGGATTGATTTTAATATTCTTGGCTGTTAAGTCAATACTTTAATTTGACTTGTAAAGTTTATTGTGTTTATTGATTTTTAAATTAAATCAGTTAAAATAAACTTATGGTTCAATCACAAAAAAATTACTATGAAATACTCGGTGTAAGTTCGGATGCATCATTACAAGAGATAAAATCCGCATACAGAAAGCTTGCAAGAAAATATCATCCTGATGTTGCAGGCGCTGAGGGTACAGAAAAATTCAAAGAAGTAACTGAAGCTTACGAAACTCTTTCGGATGAAACAAAAAGAAAAAGATACGATATTCTTTTTGGAATTTTTAATTATAATCAATCAACCTCACAAAAAAATGCACAAAAAGAGTCGCAAAGTGCATATCAATCTCAGCAAACTCAACAAAAACAAGATGAATATTTTAACAAAAATAATAAATCAGAACAAACAAATCAAAGTTCTTCAAACATTTTTAACGATTTCATGGATAGTCTAAAGGCTCAGCAAAAAAAATATCAGGCAAATCAAAAACAAAAGTCTGCCCATAAGCCGATTAATGGTGAAGATATTACAACAGATGTTATTATAACAATGCCTGAAGCCTTGGGCGGTGTTTCTAAAACGGTTAATATTTTAACAACGCAAGATTGTCCAAACTGCCATGGCAGAGTTTTTGCAAACGGTTCACCTTGCCATATCTGCGGAGGGTCAGGTACAATTTCTAATCACAAAAAAATTACGGTTAAAATTCCGCCGAATGTAAAACCGAATGCAAAAATAAGAATTCCGTCAGAGGGTAATCAAGGACTTTACGGCGGTAAGAATGGTGATTTATATTTAAATGTAATTATTGAAGATAATTCAAACTTTAAATATGATGGTTTAAATGTTCTGTTTACTATACCAATAACCCCGCCTGAAGCGGTTTTAGGTACAACAATAAACGTTCCGGCTTCAAACGGAAACATATTGATGAAGATTATGCCAAGGACAAGCTCAGGTCAAAAATATAGACTTGCAGGTCAAGGACTGACAAAGGACGGTAAAACCGGTGATATGATTGTTACCGTAAATATAGAAATCCCGCAAAATCTCTCAGATAAAGAGATAAGTCTATATAAACAGTTGCAGGATATAAATAAAGAAGACTAATTTTTGTGGATAAAAAGGCGGTAAGATACTAAGGCACTAAGATACTAAGAATATAAATAAATGTAAAATAAATAAATTACAAGGGTTGACAAAGTACGAAAAAATCTAAATAATGATAGAGTAGTAATAAGTAAAAAGGAGGCATAATATGCAC
>CAYLHN010000133.1:0-4744 GCA_964383455.1 uncultured Muribaculaceae bacterium
ATTTGCTGCTGCTTCTTGACGTATTGCGTCTTGCTGCTGTCTTAATAATATACTTCTTGATTCTGCATTGTTACTAACTAATGGTGGCATACACACACTCTTTAAAAATTTACATGTATTAAATCGGCTAATTTCTCATGAAACTCTAGCCGATTTAAAATTTTTATTAACATTTGTTATAACAACTCCAGTTTATGCTTTTTGATCTTCTATATCAAAAATATCAATAAAATTAAAGCCTTTTGTTGAAAAAATACCTTTATCCGTAATTTTTATTTCAGGAATTACAGGTAGTGACAAAAAGCCCATTGTCATAAACGGATCATCAACAACGCAGCCTATTTCCTTTGCAGCTTTATTTAAAGCTTCTGATTGTTCAGTAACATAATTGATATCTTTATCCGACATCAAACCTGCAACAGGAAGCGGTAATTTTGCAAGAACTTCACCATTTTTTATAACAACTTTACCACCTTGTGATTTTACAAGTTCTTTTTGTGCTAATAACATATCTTCGTCATTTGTACCAATAATAATCATATTATGCGAATCATGAGCAACAGTTGACGCAATAGCACCTTCTTTTATACCAAAACCCTTCACAAAGCCTTTACCAATATTTCCGCTTGCTCTGTGACGTTCTACAACACATATTTTTAAAACATCATCTTTTACATTTGAAACAGCAAAACCATCTTTTTCTTTTATATTTACAACTGTTTCTTTTGTAATTAGTTGATGAGGTATAATTTCAATTGCTCTTACCTTTTTGCCTTTTGCTTCAATTTGAAAACAATCATCTTCAAGCCAGCCAACGTTTACAGAACCGCGTGTTGCAGGAATTTCAATATTTTCAAAATCTTCTAATAATTTACCTTTTTCTGCAACAACCTCACCGCCTTTAAATACCATTAAAGGTTTTGTGAATTCCTGCAAGTTTTCAAATACATTAAAGTCTGCTCTGTACCCTGGAGCAATTGCGCCTAAATCTTGAATTTTAAAATATTCTGCAGTATTTAAACTTGCCATTTGAATAGCTTTTATAGGATTAACCCTGTTTTCAACCGCTCTTTGAACCATTCCATTAATATGAACAGTTAAATCTTCCGGATGTCTATCATCAGTTACAAACATAATTTTTCTATTATTATCATGTAAAAGGATAGGCATCAGAGCATCTAAGTCTTTTGCAGCTGTACCTTCACGAACCATTATATACATACCTTGTCTTAATTTTTCAATTGCTTGCTGAGGATCTGTACACTCATGGTCTGAAGTTACACCACTTGCAATATATGCACATAAATCCTTCCCTGAAACCTGTGGAGCGTG
This sequence comes from uncultured Muribaculaceae bacterium, assembly GCA_964383455.1. Taxonomy (GTDB): domain Bacteria; phylum Cyanobacteriota; class Vampirovibrionia; order Gastranaerophilales; family Gastranaerophilaceae; genus UBA6984. The sequence continues at coordinate 1,333 of CAYLHN010000133.1, forward strand.
CCCGTCTACACGTTTTTGATTTTTCAGTGCTAAATCTATTTTTGCCATAACATTTTTGTCTCTGTGAATAACTCCCGGGAAATTCATCATTTCGGCAAGACCTAAAACCCAATCGCTATCCATTAAGAGGGATAAATCGTAAGCGTTTAATTCAAAACCTGATGTTTCAAAAGGCGTTGCAGGAACACAAGACGGAAGCATTGTGTAAACTCTTAACGGTAAATCTCTTGTTGCAGCGTGCATAAAACTAATACCGTGCAAGCCCAAAACATTTGCTATTTCATGCGGGTCAATAATTGCCGTTGTTGTACCCGCAGGAACTACAGCCTGAGCAAATCTGTGAGGAAGCATCATTGAACTTTCTATATGAACGTGTCCGTCAATAAATCCCGGAGTTAAATATGCACCGTTTAGGTCAATTTCCTTTTCACCTTCATAGTTTTTACCTACACCTGCAATACGACCTTTTACAATTGCAACTTCGGATTCATATATTTCTTCTGTTAAAACATTAACTATTTTAGCATTTTTTATAACCAAATCTGCCTTTTCTTCGCCCAGTGCGACTGCAATAAACTCTTCCTGATGCATATTTTTCCTTTCTTTATGTACCAATTTAAAATTTATTATATTTTATCACAAAAAATTAATAAATCCTCTAATTTATCTTTTTCAATTACTTCATCAATTTTCAATTTAAATTGCTCTATATCTTCCTTTGAAACATTATTTAAATTACCTGCCAGCTGAATTTTATCGGTTGAATCAGTATTTGTAAAACCTTCGTTTGCGTCAATAAATTCTTCATATAAATCAAGTATTTTTAGTTTTTGCTCATCAACAACAAATGGTTTACCAAGATAGTATTTCGCATCCCTGTCAAATTTTTTGACAAAATCCTTTAAATAATGAATTTCTTCTAATGATTGCTCTCGCTCATAAGTCTTTCCTAAGAAAGGATTACCTTCAATTTTTTCACTGCCCATTGATTTTAAACAAGCGCCCCAAAGCATACAACCGAGATAAAAACCTAAATAAATATCAAATAAGCTTTTACCTTTTTGGAAAGTTAATACGAATTGAGTTTTTTTCTGTCCAAAATTTTTAATTCTGAGCAAATTCAGATATAACAGTTCAACATTATAAGAAAAACTTGATAATAAAATTTTTGAAAATCCGGGATCAAATAAAGCTTTTGTCATAATAAACTCCTTTTTGAAAAATTATAGCATAAATAATTTTTTGGTATAAAATAAATATATGCCGAAAAAGATTTTACTTATTTATCCAAAATCACCGATAATGAACAGAGAAGACCGCTGTCAACAGCCGACAAAGGATCTTTTGGTAATTCCGCCTCTTCCGCCTACGGACTTATTGTATCTTGCCGCAGTAGCAGAAAAAGCAGGTCTGGACGCATACATTAGAGATTACAGTCTTGGCGGTGATTTCGAACAAGATTTAAAAGAAATTCAACCTGATTATTTAGTTGCTAATATAGCAACTCCGACGCTTTACAGTGATTTAGAATGTTTTAAAACATCAAAAAAAATTCTGCCTAACATTATTAATATTGCAAAAGGCGCAATATTTCTAACAAAAAATAATGAAATCATGCTTAAAAATAATGCTATAACATTTATTATTTCAGGTGAAGCAGAAGAGACATTAAGAGAACTTTTGGAACAAGAAAAAGAGCCTAAGGATATCTTGGGCTTATGGTACAGAGACGGTTTTGTGGTTAAATTTTCAGGAGTTCGTCCTTTTATTGAAAATCTTGATGCATTACCTTTTCCCGCTCGTCATTTAATTGATAACAGTATTTACAGACGTCCTGACAATAATAAAGTTCAAGCCGTAGTTAAAGTATCAAGAGGATGTCCTCATCATTGTTTTTTCTGCCTTGCAACACCTACCTCAGGGCATAAAGTTCGTATGAGGTCTGCGGAAAATATACTTGCAGAAGTAAAAGAATGTATAAAAAAATATAAAATACGCAATTTTATTTTTTGGTCTGATATTTTTAATCAGGATAGAGAATGGACAGTAAATTTTTGCGAAAAAATCATTGAAAGCAAATTAAAATTCACTTGGTCGGCAAACACAAGAGCTGACACAGCGGATGAAAAGCTTGCAAAACTTATGTATAGAGCAGGTTGCAGACTCGTAAGTATCGGTTCTGAAAGCGGTTCACAGTTTATTTTAGACAAAATAGGTAAAAATATCACTTTAAATGATATAAGAGATACGGTTAAAGCTTTTAAAAAAGCACACATTAAAATTTATAACTATTTTGTTCTTGGACTTCCCTGGGAAGATGAAGAGACAGCGGCAGCAACAATAAATTTTGCAATAGAATTAGATACAGATTTTGTAAGTTTTTATACGGCGACACCACTGCCCGGAACAAGATTTTATAATTATGCAATAAAAGAACTTCACGAAGACATTGAAAACTATGACAATGCCTATTACGAACCTGTTTTAAAAACTTATTCTTTATCAAAAGAACGAGTTATGGAATTACATAAACAAGCAGTAAAATCTTTTTATTTAAGACCTTTGTACATTTTAAAAATGCTTACAAAAATTCGTTCGCTATATGAAATAAAAAGTTATTTCCTGGCAGGATTGCAAGTTCTTTTAAACAGATAATTAAAACCTGAAATCACGTTTACCGTTTTCGATTTCTTTTAGAATTTCAGTTGTTTTTCTGCGAGTTACATCGTTTTCAATGTTTGAAAGTTCTTGTTCAAGAAGTTTATCACCTGTTTTTTTAGTTTTTTTAGATGCGTAATCTTCCAAATATTCTTTCATTGTAATAATTGCGTTAGGGTGACAGCAGTTTTGTATTTGTTTGGATTTGCAAATTTCCATAAATCTTTCGCCCGTTCTGCCTTCACGGTAACAAGCAGTGCAAAAACTTGGCAGATAGCCGATTTCCATAAGCCAATTTAAAACTTCATCAAGCGGACGATTATCAACTACATCGAATTGCGACGAATCTTCTTCCGTATAATCTTCTTCGTCATACCCGCCAACAGAAGTTTTTGAGCCGCCTGAAATTTGAGAAATACCTAAATGTAAAACTCTTTCTCTGACTTCTTTTGACTCTCTTGTTGAAACAATCATGCCTGTATACGGAACGGCTATTCTTATGCAGGCAACAATTTTGCAAAAAGTATCATCATCAATACCGTTATCAAAAGCAGACGGATCAATATCGTCTGCGTGTCTTATTCTTGGAACACTAATTGTATGAGGACCTACACCGTGTACTGCCTCTAAGTGTTCTGCGTGCATTAAAATTCCTGCAAATTCGTACTTGTAACGTTCAAGTCCGAATAAAACACCCAAGCCGACATCATCAATTCCTCCATCCATGGCCCTATCCATTGCCTCTGTATGATAA
>CAYLHN010000134.1:0-4684 GCA_964383455.1 uncultured Muribaculaceae bacterium
ATTTTATATGTTTTATAGGTTAGCCGAATATATATGGCGAAGATGCAGAGAATACGCATATTTATACCAAGATTTAAAACAAAATTTGCTTAATATTGCGTAATAATAATTATTATTTTTTTCAAAATTACTTTAATTAAAATTATATCAATACAAATCGTTATTTTTTAATTTTTTGAAATAACGATTTTATTGAGTTTGTTTTGCATAATTATTATTAACCAATGTTAATGCCTATTTTCAAGAAATTTCGCTCAAATATAATTAAATTATAAAGATTAGAAATTGCACCAAGTGGTAGGAGAAAACCCAGTTGTGGGTTAGCTCGGCTATGCAATAAAAATAGCCTAACTCGACAATTCTAATTTTTTAAGAAAATCCGTACTGCTTGATATAGTACCCCACTACTATACAAGAGAGGAATAGAAAAATATGGAAACTTGTGCTTATTGCAAAAAACAAATTGTAATGAAACAAATAGTTGCGGTTATAGATCTTAAAACGACCGAAATCGCTGAACATTTACACATTTCTCAAAGTCTTATCAGCAGACACTTGTGCGGAGAAATAGACAGACCAGAAGTAGATATTTACATTATGGAACAACTGTTAGGTATAAAAATTGAGGGTTATAAATTAACAAATGAGCGAATTATTTGCTGAAAATATTAAAAACGATACATGGCTAACAACGGATCAGGCTTGCAAATTGCTCGATGTTACTCCTAAAACTTTAAAAGAGCGTTGTAGGAAAGGTTTATATACCCATAGAATCATTCAAGACGGAAAGAAATATTTATATTTAATACAAGCAAAATCTTTGCCCATCAATATTAAGGAAGAATTTAATATTGATGATGAAAATAACTACGAAATATATTCTGATGCACCTGAATGGTCGAAAATACAAGCGGATAAATATATCCGTATAATTAAATCTTCAAAATATTTAAAAGGTATTGAATTAAAAGAATTTATAAATGATTGGAATTCCAAAAATCCTGAAAACACCACTTCCTATTGGTCAGTTTTACGCATGAGAAAAAGATATCAAGCCTATGGGATAAGCGGATTATTAGCAAAATACGGCAAGAATTATCAAAAAACTAAAATTCCGGCTGAGTATCTTGATTATTTCAAAAATCTTTATTTAGTTGAAGGTGCTCCTTCATTATTAAGTTGTTGGGAAAATACTTTAGGTTATGCGATGAGAACATCAAATATTAAAAGAAATGAATTCCCAAGTTATACAACATTTATAAGAAGATTAAAACAGGATATTCCTGAAGCAGCCATATATCTTGCTCGATATGGTGAATCTGCTTATAACGTGAGATATGGAAATTACTTAAACAGAGATTATTCTAATATAACCTGCGGTAAAGTTTGGGTTTCAGATCACGCACAAATTGATGTGGCAGTTTTTGCACCTGATGGGAATGTAGTATTTCCTTGGGTTACAGCTTGGCGTGATTATAAATCAGGCAAATGGCTTGGTTGGATTTTACAATGCGGCAGTCCTAATTCGGATCGTATTTTTCAGGCATTTTATTATGCTGTTCAAGAATATGGACTTCCTGAAGATGTAATTATTGATAACGGTAAAGATTATCGTTGTTATGACTTTGCCGGAGGCAGACCGCAAAGAGCAGATAATGTTCGTGTAGAAAATAACAAGAATAAAACAACTTCAATGTTGGATTTATTAAATGTTCAGGTGCATTTTGCTTTGCCATATAACGCTCAAACAAAACCTATTGAAAGAGATTTTCTAAAAATTAAGCATATGCTTTCAAAAAATTGTGAAGGCTACAGAGGCGGAAATGTATTAGAAAGACCTGAAAAATTAATTCAAGAAATAAAAGACCATAAAATTATGGACTTTGAAGAATTTAAAACAGTATTTGATGATTTTATAGTGAATATTTTTAATAGAAAAGGATCAGCAGGCAAAAATCATAAAGGGTTGTGTCCTGATGAGTTATTCTATTCTGAATACAAACAAAGAATTGCACCATCTGCTGATGCTCTAAAATTATTCTGTATGAGAACATCTAAAACTTATACAATAAGCCGAAACGGTATTATAGACAGGCAATTAGATATTACATACTGGTCAGATTGGCTTGTTTCAAAAACAAAAGTTAAAGTTTATCTTCGCAGAGATCCAAATAATTACAAAGAGGCTTGGGTATTTAAAGCGGATAATAACGAATTTTTAGGTAAGGTGGTTGCGGTTAATGCTGTTGCCGCTCTTCATGCAAATGAAGTTTCAAAAGCTGAGTTTCAAGAGGCTATGGCAATTAAAAAACGCAGTTTAAAGATTACAAAGGAATATTTAAAGGAAGTTCAATCAATACCATTTAGTGAAAAATGTGAAAATTATAAATCCGCATATAAAAAAGATATTGATGAAACGAAACCTAAAATTACCAAATTGGCAAATACAATTATGGATCAAGTTATTCGTAAAAATAAGGAAATGGAGGCTAACGGTAAATATGATATGTCTATGTTCCTAAATGATGACACCCCTAAAAAGAAATTTTATTACTACGAAACCGAAAAAGAACTTGATGAAGATGATGATTTGATGGAGGTTGCTTATGGATATTAGAACCGAATTAAAAGAATTAATGGAGAATAAAGGGTTTACGGTTTTATTTGTTGCAACCGCAATCGGTATTGCTAAATCCACAGTCAGTATGTGGCTCAACGGAACTTATAAAGGCGATAATGATAAAATTACCGATAAAGTAAACAATTTTATTCAAAGAGAACGTGAGCGTTCAAATGATGAGGAGCTTCCAATTGTAGATATTTCAATAATGAAGTTTATCAATGAAATTGGAAGAACTTGTCATACTAAAGGCAAAATCGGTGTTTGTGCCGGCAGAGCAGGACTCGGCAAAACAGTAGCGGTAAAAGAATATACCAAGAACTTTTTAGATGCGATTTTAATTGAAAGTGATTCAGGTTATACCGCAAAATCTTTACTTCTTGAAATCCATAAAAGACTCGGTCTTTCAGGTAAAGGTTGTGCTTACGATTTGATGAATGAAGTAGTAAATAAATTAAATAATTCAGGCAGATTATTAATAATTGATGAGGCTGAGAATTTACCTTATAGAGCTTTAGAAATTACACGCAGAATTCACGATAAAACAGGGATCGGTGTACTTTTGGTAGGCAGAAATGTGTTATTTGAAAATTTGCGAGGTTATAACAACCAATACGATCAACTATATTCAAGAGTTAAATATCATAAATTGCTTGATGGATTGCATATTAAAGATGTCAAAAAAATCTTATTAGCAGCAGGTCAAGATCCCGAACTTGCTGAAATATATCTTCAGTATTCAGATGGTAATACAAGAAGATTGGAACATTTAATTTCTCATAGTATCAGTCTTGCCAAGTTTAACGGCAATGATAAGGTCGATGGTACTGTGATCAAAGAAACTTCAAAAATGCTGATGGCATAGGAGGGATTAAACGTGTTAGTAGATAATTTGTTCGGTAAGCCTCCATTCCGACCCGGTGAAACCGCTTTTTATATATTTTTAATCGCTCTTGCCATCTTTATTTTTGGAGTGCAAGTCGGAATTAAACATGGGCGAGCTTTAGAACTTGAGGATTTGAGTATTAAATATGGCTACCACTTCACAGATTAGGAAAATACATACACTTAAAGGTCTTCTCGGATTAGAAGATGATTTATATAGGGATATGCTGTTCTCTTTTGGAGTTTGCACTTCAAAAGACCTGACTTTTACGGAAGCGGCAGTTTTGCTTGATATTTTAGAAACCAAAGCAGTAGAGAGAAATCTTTGGAAAAAGCAACCTAAAAAATATGAAGATATGGATCGTGGGGACAAAATGGCTACCCCACCTCAATTAAGAATGATAAAAGGAATGTGGCGAGATATATGCTATGTCGATAATGACGAAATTGCAACAAAATCTCTTCGTAAATTTCTAAAAGCAAAATTTAAAGTTGATGATATTAGATTCCTAACTAAAGCCAAAGCAAACAAAGTAATTCAGGCTATAAAAGGAATTAAAAAGAATTTAAAAAAAGAGTCGGCCGCTCTTTAGTTAGTACAAAAAAATAAGGAGAAAAAATGATGCAAACAGAAGAAAAAACAATGGAAATGTCTATGCCAATGCAAGACAAAATGGCAAATTCAATGAATGAATCAATGGATTCAGAAATGACTGCGACACCAAAAAAGATGAACGAAATGCCTGAATGTGCTGTTATTGGTTTAATCAAAAATCAAATGATAGTGCTTGAGGATAATCTTAGGGAAGCAAAATTAAGATATGCAGATGTAGCTTTGGAAAAAGACAATTGGAGCGAAAAGTATGAAAGAGAGATGGATTGTAAGGTGATCGAAGGTCAAATGGCAATTCTAAACAAATTAGAAAAGGACTTTGAATGTATGTTCACTCCATCTTCCCATTCCATGTCGGTGTAAGGTCGAAACGGTCGGCTAACGGTGCAAGCTGACCGTCTTGAGGTAAAGCCTCAACTGATGATGATCCCGGACACATAAGAGGAGATATATGCAATACGAGCCATGGATGGATAAAGCCACTCCTAACGATATGCCAAATGACGATCTTAAATTCGTTGCCGAAAAAGCCGGCATGAAACAGGCTCTCATGCTTATTTTTCTTC
>CAYLHN010000135.1:0-4653 GCA_964383455.1 uncultured Muribaculaceae bacterium
TGCCATTGTTCTTTCACCTTGAAGAACTTGAATATCTACTGCAGTTTGGTTGTTATCAGCAGTTGAGAACACTTGTGATTTTGAAACAGGGATTGTTGTGTTTCTTGGAACAAGTGCTGTCATTACACCGCCCAAAGTTTCGATACCTAAAGTCAACGGAGTTACATCCAACAATACGATATCTTTAACTTCACCTGCAAGTACACCTGCCTGAACTGCTGCACCAACTGCAACAACTTCATCAGGGTTTACGGATTGGTTAGGTTCTTTACCTGTATAATCTTTTACTAATTGCTGAACTGCAGGAATACGGCTTGAACCACCTACTAATACAACTTCGTTAATTTCTGATTTAGAAATACCTGCGTCGTTAATAGCGTGTTCTACAGGTTTTTTACATCTTTCCAATAAATCGTGGCTTAATTCTTCAAATTTTGCACGAGTTAATTGCATGTCTAAGTGTTTTGGACCGTTTGCGTCTGCAGTAATGAATGGTAAGTTAATTGTTGTTTCAACTACTGATGACAATTCACATTTTGCTTTTTCAGCTGCTTCTTTAATACGCTGCATAGCTTGTTTATCACTTCTTAAGTCAATGCCTTCAGTTTTTTGGAATTCATCGCAAATCCAGTTCATAACTTTTTCATCAAAGTCATCACCACCTAAGTGAGTATCACCTGATGTTGAAAGAACTTCGTGAACACCGTCACCGATTTCAAGAATAGACACATCAAATGTACCACCACCTAAGTCGAATACCAAAACTTTTTCAGGTTTTTCTTTTTCAAGACCGTAAGCCAAAGCTGCTGCTGTCGGTTCGTTTACGATACGAAGTACGTCTAAACCTGCAATTTTACCTGCGTCTTTTGTTGCTTGACGTTGTGCGTCATTAAAGTATGCAGGAACAGTGATTACTGCTGATGTAACTTTTTCACCTAAATAGTTAGATGCGTCTTCTGCTAATTTTCTTAAAATCATTGCAGAAATTTCTTGAGGAGTATAATCTTTTCCGTCAATATTCTTTTTGTAATCTTCACCCATGTGTCTTTTGATTGAAGCGATTGTTTTATCAGGGTTAAGAATTGCCTGACGTTTTGCTAATTGTCCTACAAGTCTTTCGCCAGTTTTTGAAAATCCTACAATAGAAGGGGTTGTTCTTGTACCTTCTGCGTTTGCGATTACGGTAGGTTTACCACCTTCCATAACTGCAACAACTGAGTTTGTTGTACCTAAGTCGATACCAATTGTCTTTGCCATAATTTTCGCCTTTCTTTATTTAATAATAATTGTTTTTATTTCACATATAACATCTTAATACCGTTTTTGAAAATTCTTAAAAAAATAAACAAAATATTAATATTTTAAGAATAAGTCAATAAAAATCTCTGTGATATAATATAAATGTCGGTATAACTAAAAAGGCGAAATAATGAAAATAGCAATATACCCCGGAAGTTTTGATCCTATAACAAACGGACATTTAGATGTATTAAAAACTGCAGCAGCAATTTTTGATAAGGTAATTATTGCAGTTGCATATAATTCCGAAAAACAGGGCGGTTTTTTGTCTGTTGAGGAAAGAGTTGATTTGATTAAAAAATCAATAAAAGACTTTGACAATGTAGAAGTTGACAGTTTTCAGGGCTTGACTGTAGATTATGCAAGAAAGAAAAATGCAAAAGTTTTAATCCGAGGTTTAAGGGCAGTATCTGATTTTGAATTTGAAATGCAGCTTTCACAAACAAATAGCGCACTTGATAAAGAAATAAAAACTATATTTTTAACTACACGTCCAAAATACAACTTTATTTCTTCAAGCTCTGTAAAAGAGGTAATTAGCTTGGGCGGAGATTGCTCAAAGTTTGTTCCTCAAGAGGTTAATGATTACTTAAAACAGAAATTTCAAAAATAATAAAACATGGTTTGACAATTAAATTCTAACTGTTGTAGAATAAATATATACACTAACTGAAAGGGATAATTATGAGCGTTCAAAAAAACGAAATATATGATTTGCTTAAAAGATTAGAAATAATTTTAGAAAAAAGTTTTCCTATTCTGCCTAATTATTTAGTCGCAATAAAATTAAAAGAAGTAGAAGCCGTTATTGATAGCATTTATGGTTCTTTACCACAAGAAGTTCAAGATGCAAGAAGACTTTTACGCAGAAAAGAAGAACTTCAAATGGAAGCTCAACAAAAAGCAGAAAAAATTATTTTAGATGCTCAAAATGAAGCTGCAAGATTATTGAGTGAATCTGAATTATTGAGAAAAGTTCAAAACGAAGCTGAAATGATTAAAGAACAGGTAATTGCAGAATGTGAAGAAATTAAGAGAAAAGCTCTTGAAGATGCAGAAAACTTTAGAAATCAGGCTCATGATGATGCAATGAGAACAAAAGAAGGTGCAGAAGCATTTGCTGAACAGGTACTTATTAGTCTTGAAAATACATTAACTCAACATCAACAATTAGTTAAAAACGGTCAAATTTACATGGAAAAACTTCGCACTGAATCTAATGGAAACTATGATCCGCTAAAACAAAATTATCCGCAAGATAATACTAATGCAGGCAGAGATGATTTTAAAATAAATTAATTTATTAAATATTCAGAATTCAAATAAAGCATATGAAAATAGGTATTGTAGGATTAGGACTTATCGGAGGCTCCATATATAAAGCTTTAAGCGATTTGCACGAAGTTATCGGAGTTTCTGAATCACAAAGTGGTTTAGAAAATAATATTACGGACGATATGTCTGCATTAAAAGATTGTGACATTGTTTTTGTTGCAACGCATATGAATAAAACACTTGGGGTTTTGGATAAATTAAACGGAATTTTAGATGAAAATACTGTTGTTGCCGATGTATGTTCACTAAAAAGTTTTCTTGCGGACAAAGTATATAATTATATTTTTGTCCCTACTCATCCTATGGCGGGAACAGAAAAAACAGGTTTTGAAAATTCATTTAAAGAACTTTTTAACGGTGCAAAATGGGTTGTTTGTAAAAAATACTGTCCTGAAAATTTAAAAAAAGTTATTGAGCAAATGGGAGCTCAAATAATTTTTGCTTCTCCAAAAGAACACGATGAAGCTGCAGCTTTAATATCTCATATGCCTATGATAATTGCTCAAGCTATTTTTAAATCCGCAGAAGATAATAATTTAGCATTAAAACTTGCATCCAGCGGGTTTAGAGACATGACAAGACTTGCAATTTCCAATGAAGAAATGGCTCAGGATATGGTTAACATGAATTATGAAAATATCCAAAATGCAATATTAAAATTATATTCGTCAGTTGGTGAACTTATAAAAAACGATTATAAAAATGAAATTTGCAATATAAGAAATCGTCGTCTTCAAATGTATAAAGATGGTAAAAATATACTTTAAATCAAACAAAATATTAATAAGTATAACTGCTCTTTAAATATAAATTAATTTCTTTCTATATAATAGACGTATATTCCATCATATAACTGCTTATACATATAAACAGAAAAATTAATATTCAAAGGATTTTTGTGATATTCGCCAACAAGATTATCCCTGCTGTACATAATAAAAGCTTTATCTTTTATTATTTTATCCAGCTGTTCATCAACAATTTTTCGGCCGAATTTTTTATTTCCCGGACTTTGGTAACAATAATCTGATATAAAAAATGAATTTGTATCATAGCTTACAGGACTTAGACTACAATAATTTATAAATTTTATATTTGAATTGTAAAAATATGGAACCAATGAATAATGCGCCAAATTATTGAAAATAATAATATCAGATTTGTCAAAATCTGTCTTTATAAAGTTTGTTATTGCTTTTGCAGCATTAAGAGGCAGACCATAAGTAAGCTGATAGTTTTTAGTATTATAAAAAGTTAAAAATATTGATATAATAGAAATTAATATAACTATCAATTTTGACCACTTTATTTTTTCATATTTATCAAAAATAAGCCAAAAAGAAATTATAAAATAAATATAGTAAAAGAAGTGGTGCCAAATAAATCCCGGAAATACGCAATTTATTAAAAATAATATAATATAAGATGACACTAAAAATACAGGAAAAATTTTATTTTTAATAATTGGTAGATATAGGAATAAGTTTTAGTTTTAACCTCTAAACAGCAATGAACGTTCGCAACGGTTTCTTCAAGTTCTGTTACATCAAATCTTGCTTTTAGTTCAGGTTGTTTTCCTGTTTTATCTATAAAAGCAAAAAGATTTTCAATAGAGCCTTCTAATAATGTTTCACCTGCAAAACCGTGCATAATTGCGTTTTTGTGGCATACGGGTTTTAAGATTTCAGAATTACCCTCGACCTGTGCTTGATAATAGTGATTCATTGTTACAATGATTTTTTCGTATTCTTCTCTTAAATTTTTTGTCATAATACTCTCCTTTTTTCCTGTTTTATGTTAAACTATCAGTATAAATTTTACAAGTACGGTAATAAAGGTAACCTAAAAAATAAAGGAATAAAATATGTCAGATGATAAAAGGGATTGCCTAAAAGAAGTTGAAAGTTTTGATAAAACAGGGTTTAACTATACAATGTCCTTGTTTACGGGCAAATATAAATTAACTGTTCTCTATGCGATATACAGGCACGAAACTATAAGATTTAATGCACTGCAAAA